>CAXYKR010000001.1:0-5586 GCA_964277815.1 uncultured Mucilaginibacter sp.
CGTATCATAATGGCATGATTAAAATCACCGTTAAAACCCAGGTAACCTATCGCGCCACTGTAAAAGCTGCGTTTGATGTTCTCGTTCTCATCAATAATTTCCATCGCCCTGAACTTGGGCGCACCGCTCAATGTACCGGCAGGAAATGTATCAGCCACGATTTTGAATGAAGAAACATTGGGCTTTAACTTGCCGCTTACATGCGAAACCAGGTGGATTAAATGCGAATAATATTGCACCTGCTTAAACGCTTTAACGGCTACCTGTTCGCAATGCCGGCTTAAATCGTTACGGGCTAAGTCTACCAGCATCACGTGCTCGGCCGATTCTTTAGGGTCATTTTCGAGTGCTTTAGCAGCTTCGGCATCCTTTTCGTCGTTACCCGTACGTTTAAACGTGCCTGCGATGGGATAGATGCTGGCTACCCGGTTTTTAATGGTTATCTGCGCTTCGGGCGATGAGCCAAAGATGCGGAAATCGCCATAGTCAAAATAAAACAAGTACGGCGATGGGTTGATAGAGCGCAAAGCGCGGTACACATTAAACTCATCACCGGCAAAAGCCTGCGAAAACGCACGGGATGGCACAATCTGAAAAACGTCGCCGCGGTAAATGTGCTGCTTCATTTTTTCGACGATAGCCATAAAGCCGTCATCGGTCAAATTTGATTGCTCATCATCTTTACGCTGGAAATAATATTCCGGGAAATCTTTATTCTTCAGCAGATATTGCATCTTTTCGATACCCTCGCTGTCGCCCGGCGTTTCACCAAAATGGTTTTCGAATATGTAAAGCTCGTTCTTAAAATGGTCGATAGCGATAATGTACCGGTAAATGTGGTACTGCATTTCGGGCACGCGCCGCGGGTCATCAGCTATTTTCTTTAAGGTGATGGTTTCGTAATGCTCTACCGCCTCGTGTGTAAAATAACCAAACAAACCACTGCTGATGACTTTGAGCGGAAGGGTATCTGCCTCAAAACGCTTTAAAAACGCATCAATCTGATTGACCAGGTTAAACTGCCCTGCGGCGAAAACTTCCTCGCTGCCATCCGGGTATTGTTCGCGCAATTCCCCCTGATTTAAAACCAAACCGGCAATAGGCTCGCAGCATATATAGCTTAAGCTGTTATCGCGGCTATGGTAATCCGAGCTTTCAAGCAACAATGAGTTGGGGAATATATCGCGCAAGCGCAGGTAAATGCTTACCGGGGTAGTAGTATCGGCAAGTAGCTTTTTATAGTTAGTATGTAGTTTAAACTTTTGCATAAATGGTTAACAAATATCCATAAAAAAAACCCGGCGTGGTTGGCGCCGGGTCTCAAATCAGGTTTATAATTGCTTAATCTTTTTAATTCATAAACTTACCGGGCTCCTTTAACTAAGGTGCCACCAGCCAAGATTATGTAATTGTTTTGTCATATATACAAAGGCAAATATAGAAAGAAATATTACGCTGCAAACTTTTTGTAAAACTTTTTTTGTTTGCTCAGGGCAATAATTTTTGCTAAAACCTGTTAGCCGAAACAAAATACGCTTTTATAATCCGGTCACGCCTAAGAATGGACGGTGACTTTGCACTATTGCTACCACAATTACCACTACAGCCAATAAATAAAATATGGCAATAGCGCGGTGTTTGTCCTCCGGAACTACTGCTTTTTTGGAGCGGCTGTGGCCAACAGTAATTAAAATCAGGGCAAAAATCATCATGGCTATGTGCTCAACCGTCCAGTAGCGGGTGGTTGCATCTTTCATGGTGTTACCCCCAAACTGAACAAAGGGGCTCAAGAAATATAAAACTAAACCAATCAATAATTGGGTGTGTGCCGAAATCATGGCAAACAGGTTTAATTTGCGGTTACCTTTTGAATAGGTTTTATGACCCAGCCAACCTACTAAAGATTGGATAATAGCCACTAAAACAAGAGCCAGCACAATAAATCTTACAAAAGAGTGCAGGTACCTTAAAATTTCATACGCAGACATAGTATTATTTTTTTGACAAATATAAAAGAAATAAACCCACCCTCTTGTTTGTGGAAAATTTGATGTAACAATCAGGATAACATTGAAAAGTCGCTAAAAATAAGCCTTATAAATAAATATATTTAAAGCGATTAACTCAAATACTGCAAAATGAAGAAAATTTTACTCGCTTGTTTTGCCCTCCTGATTACCCATTTAAGCTATGCCCAGGAAACTTTTCCGGTAAACGGCTCATGGGACATCAGGTCGGGCCAGTATGCCTTCACTAACGCCACTATTGTAGTGAACGCCAACCAAACCATTAGCAATGGTACACTCATTATTAAAGACGGTTTCATCGAGTCGGTAGGTGCCGGCGGCTCGGTGCCCAAAGGCTATGTCGCCGTTGATTTGAAAGGCAAATTCATCTATCCCGGATTGGTAGATGCTTTTACCACTTATGGCATTCCCGAAGTACCACGCCAGGCCGGTGGTTTTGGCGGCTTTAACCGGGTGTCGGTGCCGGTATCAACCAAGCCGGGCCCTTATGGCTGGAACGATGCTATCCGCCCGGATGTGCAGGCCCGCAAGCTATTTCATGTAAACACTACCCGCGCCGACGAGTTTAAACGTAACGGTTTCGGTGCAGTGCAAACCCTGGTTCAGGACGGCATTGCGCGGGGTACATCATCCGTGTTAACCCTGGCCAACGCCAGTGATAATGAGGTTATGATTAAGGATGAAGTGGCAGCGCACTATTCTTTCAGCAAAGGTACAGCTGCTACCAACTACCCTTCGTCGTTAATGGGCAGTATTGCGCTGCTACGCCAAACCTATTATGATGCGCAATGGTACAAAGGCCAGAATAAAGAATACAATATATCCTTAGCCGAATTTAACCGTACCCAAGCCCTGCCTCAGATTTTTGAGGTAAGCGATGTGCAAAGCATTCTGCGTGCTGATAAAATAGCCAAGGAGTTTGCTAAACAATATATCTATAAAACCGACGGACAAGAATACCAGCGGATTGATGCCGTAAAAGCATTAAACGCCAGCTTTATTGTGCCGTTAAACTTCCCGGCAGCGTTTGATGTAGAGGATGCCTTAGAAGCACGCAACGTCTCGTACGCTCAAATGAAAAACTGGGAACTGGCACCAACCAACCCGGCAGCACTCGAAAAAGCAGGTATCCGTTTTGCGCTTACCACGTCGGGCTTAACCAATGCCCGCGATTTCTGGACTAACCTGCGCACTGCCATTACCAACGGGCTGAGCGAAAAGCAGGCATTAATGTCGTTAACCGAAATCCCGGCATCTATGTTGGGTGTTGGCGATAAGGTAGGCAGCCTGGCTAAAGGCAAGCTGGCTAATTTTATCATCACCTCATCTAACCTGTTTAAGCCCGATAATATCATTTACGAAAACTGGGTACAGGGCCAAAAATTTGTAGTGAGCAAAATGGATATCAGCGACCTGCGCGGTACATACTCATTAAGCGGCAGCGGCTTGGCTAATACCACTTTGATTATCGGCGGCACACCGGGCGCTTACACGGCCAACATTAACCGTACCGGCGCCGACAGTGCCCGTGCCCAAGGTACCATTGTACGCACCGGCGATTTGGTTAACCTGTATTTCGACTTAAAAAACAAACCGTCAGGCAATATCCGCTTAAACGGCTACATCACTTCGTTATCACCCGTTACCTTGCGTGGCGAGGGCGTGCTGCCGGATGGCGGCGCGGTAAGATGGACAGCCACTTATACCGGTGCTACACCAGCCGGTGGCTTTGGTGGCAGAGGCGGCCGGGGTGCCGCAGCCGACCAAAACGCAAAAACACCAGTAGTTGGCCCGGTAGTATATCCGTTTGCGGCTTTTGGTAATACCAGCATCCCTAAAACAGAAACGACCTTATTTAAAAATGCTACCGTTTGGACTAACGAAAAAGAAGGCATCCTGCAAAATGCAGATGTATTGATTGAAGGAGGTAAAATTAAAGCTGTCGGGAAAAATCTGTCGGCTGCAGGTGCTAAAGTTATTGATGCTACCGGCAAGCATATTTCAGCAGGTATTATTGACGAGCACTCTCATATTGCTGCCACTAACGGTATTAATGAGGGTACACAATCGGTAACGGCAGAGGTTCGGATTGCTGACGTAATTGATGCTGAAGACATTAACATTTACCGTCAGTTAGCCGGTGGGGTTACCACTTCACACATCCTGCACGGCTCAGCCAATGCTATTGGTGGCCAAACACAATTAATTAAATTGAGATGGGGCGTATTGCCCGAACAGTTAAAATTTGCAGGTAGCGATGGATTTATCAAATTTGCCCTGGGCGAAAACGTGAAGCAAAGCAACCGTCCGCAATCTTTTGGCGATGCCAATGTCCGTTTCCCGCAAACGCGTATGGGTGTAGAGCAGGTTTACGTTGACGCCTTTACCCGCGCCAAGGAATACAAAGCCGCCCGTGCCGCCAAAAACAGCAATACCCGCCGCGACCTTGAGCTTGATGCTTTAGCCGAAATTTTAGACGGCAAACGCTTTATTACCTGCCACTCTTACGTACAGTCGGAGATCAACATGCTGATGCACGTAGCCGACTCGATGGGTTTTAAGATTAACACATTTACCCACATCCTGGAAGGTTATAAAGTGGCCGACAAGATGAAAGCGCGCAAAATTGCCGGCTCTACTTTCTCTGACTGGTGGGCCTATAAAATGGAGGTGGCAGAAGCTATTCCTTACAATGGTAAGCTGATGCACGAAGTGGGTGTATTAACCGGCTTTAACTCTGATGATGCTGAGATGGCCCGCCGCCTTAATCAGGAAGCGGCCAAAGCCGTAACCTATGGCATGATGAACCAGGAAGATGCGCTGAAACTGGTTACCCTTAACCCGGCCAAAATGCTGCACATCGAAAACCGTGTGGGTAGTTTAAAACCAGGCAAGGATGCCGATTTAGTATTATGGTCAGCCAACCCGCTTTCCATTTACGCCGTAGCCGAAAAAACTTATGTTGATGGTGTTCCTTACTGGGATTATTCCAAAGATGCTGAACAGCAAAAAGCTTTAAAAGCCGACGAAGGCCGCATCATCCAAAAAATGATTGAGTCTAAAAGCCGCGGCAACGCTACGCAGCGCCCGGCATTTCAGCGCCCACGTTTGTACGAATGTACCGACATTGAAGATGCTGCCTACGTAATTGCCGACGAGTACAACGGCATGAAGCAGAACCAAACCGCGGTTGAAAAAATACAACATTAATCCTCTCATCCCCTGATACAGTTATGAAAAAGAAATTAGTTTTAAGTTTTGGAGGATTAATGCTTAGCACTGTCCTCGCGTTTGGCCAGGCTAACATTATGCCGGCCAAACCACAAGCCGGCCCTGTAGTAATTACCGGCGCTACCATACACGTGGGCAATGGCCAGGTAATTAATAACGGTTACATCGCTTTTGATAAAGGTAAAATTACCGCTGTAGGTACCGGCACCGCGCCCAACACTGCCGGCGCAACGGTAGTAAACGCCAACGGCAAACAGGTGTATCCGGGCTTTATCTGCCCTATCACCTCGTTAGGTTTGGTTGAATTTGAATCGGTAAGAGCTACAGA
>CAXYKR010000002.1:0-26766 GCA_964277815.1 uncultured Mucilaginibacter sp.
ACCTTTTAACCACAGGAGTTGATTTGAAAAATATCCTTTTTTTTGGTGACAGCCTGACTGCGGGTTACGGCTTGACCAACGTTTCGCTGGAGTCGCTGCCGGCGCTCATCCAAATTAAAATAAAAGCCGAAGGTTTGCCTTACCACGTCATTAACGCAGGTGTGAGCGGCGAAACCACCACCGGAGGCTTGGCCCGCATTAATTTGCTGCTGAACCAGCCCATAGATGTATTTATACTGGAACTTGGCGCTAACGACATATTGCGCGGCATACCGCCGCAAACCACGGCCAAAAACCTGCAGGCTATTGTAGACAAAGTAAAGGCAGCCTGGCCGCATGCTAAAATGCTTTTATTGGGCATGGAGTTACCGGGCTGGATACCCGGCGCCTTTGCGGCCTCGTACCGGGAGGTGTTTGCCCAGGTGGCTGAAACTAACCAGATGGCCTTTGTGCCGTTTTTACTCGACGGCGTGGCCGGCATAGCCCACCTTAACCTGCGCGACGGCCTGCACCCTACAGCGGCCGGTTACCAAGTTATCGCAGGTAAAATATGGCCGGTTATCAGGCCCTTGCTGGCCTTTTAAGTTTGATGCCGAAAGACATTAAAATGTTAAGCACAACAAAAGCTCAAACAAATGATGTCAATATGATATAGCCGCAGTATTATTTTTGATAATTAGATACAATTTCTTGTGAGGTTGAAACTAAAGCCTTTACTTTAAAAACCTGAAAAATACCAATACATAAGCACATGAAATTAATCAGATTTGGCCATGCCGGTCAGGAAAAGCCAGGGGTAATTATTAACGATAAGCGTTACGACGTATCGGGTTTTATTCCGGACTATAACGAAACTTTTTTTGAAACCGACGGCTTGGCCAAACTGGCAGCCATTGTAGACGAGCACGGCGTCAACCTGCCCGTGGCCGATGAGGATGCACGCCTGGGTAGCCCGGTGGCACGCCCTTCGAAACTGTTGTGCATAGGCCTTAATTATGCCGACCACGCCAAAGAAACCGGTGCGCCTATGCCGCCCGAACCGGTATTATTTATGAAAAGCACAACCGCCGTGGTAGGACCTGATGATAATGTCATGATTCCGAAAAACTCGGTAAAAACTGATTGGGAAGTAGAGCTGGCGGTAGTCATCGGCAAAAAGGCAAGCTATATTGACGAGGCCGAAGCTGCTGATTGCATTGCCGGTTACGTGCTGCACAATGATGTGTCTGAGCGCGAGTTTCAGTTAGAGCGTAACGGCACCTGGGATAAGGGTAAAGGCTGCGATACCTTCGCGCCACTGGGCCCATTTTTAGCTACCGCAGATGAAGTAAAAGATGTAGATAACCTGCGTTTGTGGCTGAGTGTGAATGGTAAAACCATGCAGGATGGAACAACGGCTAACCTGATTTTTAAAATCCCTTTCCTCATCTCGTACGTAAGCCAGTTCATGACTTTGCTGCCCGGCGATGTTATCTCTACCGGAACACCTGCCGGTGTTGGCTTGGGCTTTAACCCGCCGGTATACCTAAAACCCGGCGACGTCATTGAGTTAGGCATCGAAGGCCTGGGTACCCAAAAGCAAACGGTAGTAGCTTTTAGCAAGTAACCTCCATAAAAATCATTAAAACGCCCGCATTTTCTTTCGGAAGGTGCGGGCGTTTTCTGTTGGTACCACTTGGTCGTAATCACTTCAAAAAGGGCTTATTTTATGTGTAAACAGGTATAACACTAAGCTATGCTTGTACGTACAACGAGCCAAATAGCGTATTTAAAGCGTAACCGCATTGATATTTAGCCATCAGCATAAAGGTAATTTGCTAACTGGGCGATGGCCGGTAACACTCAAGGCGCCCCAAAATTTTGACACGTATCCCTATATAATTATATGATTAATACCGACAGGCATTTAAGTGTGGTTTATGCTTGCGACAACAACTTTGCTCCGTTGCTGGCCGCATCTATCAAATCGCTGGAAATTAATTCGGCAGGTTCGCAAAAAGACATTTATATTATTGATGACGGCATTAGCGCGGCCAGCCGGCAAAAGCTGGTTAGCTCTATCACCAGCCCCGAAATTACCCTGAAGTTTTTACCGGTTAAAGATGTGGTTGGCAAAGTAACCATCCCTTACTTTAACAATGCGGCACTGCCGGTAACTACCTTTTTCCGCCTGTTTGTACATACATTTATCCCCAAGGGTACCGAACGGGTGCTTTACCTGGATTCGGACATGATTGTGCTGGGCAATATTGCCGAGTTGTGGGATGTTGATTTTGGCGATAACATTATTGCCGCCGTGCAAGACCCGGGCATTAAAACGCTGGGTTGCTCATGGGGCGGGGGCGTGCGCAACTACGAAGAGCTGGGTTTTAAGGCTGATGATAAATATCTGAATGCCGGCCTTCTGCTCATCAACCTCAAAAAATGGAACGAGTTTGATGTTTGTGGCAAGGCGCTTGACGCCGCCGTTAAATATCAGAAACACATTGTATACGGCGACCAGTATTGTTTAAATGCCGTGCTGGCCAACCGCTGGCTGGCTCTGGACCCTGAGTGGAACCACTTGGTAGATAACGACAAGCCGGGGGCAAAGCTGCTGCATTATATTGGCAACAAGCCTATCTATACCAACTACACCTATAGCCAAAAGTACAAAGGCATCTTTTTTGAGTATCTGAACCAAACGGCCTGGCGCAACTTTAAAATGGTAGGGGCGTTTACCCGCCGCGTGCGCATGATTAGGCGCTTCATCAGAAAAGTAACCGGTTAATCTCATTATATTAAATTCAATGTCGGCAAAATATCAATTCGACCGGGTAACCATGTTGGTTACACATTATAATCGCAGCAAATCATTAGAGCATTTGCTCAAACGCTGCGCAGAAGAAAATCTGGGTTTTGACGAAATCGTGGTGTCTGACGATGGCAGCAAACCCGCACACCTGGACTACGTAAAAGAACTTCAGGCTAAGTACGGTTTCAGGCTCATTACCACGCCGGTAAACAAAGGCTTGGGCAATAATATTAACAAAGGACAGGACGCCGTAACCTCGCCGTACACCTTGTACGTGCAGGAAGATTTTGAACCTACGCCCGAGTTTGCCGTTAACTTTTACAATGCCGTAAAGTTGATGGACGAGGAAAGCTGGGACATGATTCGGTTTTACACCTTCCCGTGGGCGCCGTTCCCGTACCTGCAAAACTATAAGTACGGTTATGCCAAAATGCTGTTTAAGCCTTACGTGTGGCACATGAACCACCTTAAGTTCCGCATTTACAGCGACCACCCGCACTTGCGTCGCAGCAACTATTTCGAAAAGTTTGGGCGGTACGTAGAAGGTCAGCGCGGCGACCCAACCGAATACAACATGTGTTTAAAGTTTATCCAAAAAGGCGGCAAGGCTCTGATGTTTAACGGCCCGGATTTGTTTTTGCACGAGGCCGGCGCCATTGAGCCCAACACCATGGTGCGCAGCAAATGGAAACTGAGTAACTCGTTGCCGGTAACTACCCTGCGCCGCATGTACCTGGTAGGTAAGGTGGTGAACAGTTCGGTGCAATTAAAGCGCATGAAATAACCCCGCTTTTGATATTTAATTCCCCAACCCTAATTAATACCCTTACGCGCTGATGCTGGCTAAGATTAAGCAGATACTCGACAAACTCAGAAATCCTCATATCATTAACCTGGTGGGCAACGCCGTGATGTCGGTGCTCAACATGGTACTGGTAGCCGTGCTGTTTAACTACCTCAAGGTAGACGAAATGGGTGTATGGTTCTTTTTTCAGGGAACCATTGGATTGGTTGATACTTTCAGGTCGGGGCTGTTAACTACGGCTTTTATAACCTCTTATGCGGGCACTGCCAAAGAGCGTGCCGCCGAGGTAGCCGGTTCGGCCTGGTTTTTAGCACTGGTGATTACCGGCGTGTTTGTACTAGTTAATTTAGTTTATCTGGCCATCCCTTTCCATGTGGGCGATGAGGGCTTAAACCTGTTTATCCGCTGGTTCGGTTTAATCTTTGTGTTCACGCTGCCCTCGTTTATAGCCAGCTGCGTGGCCCAGGCCGAGCAGCGCTTTGACCGGTTGCTATACATCAGGGTTATCAGTACTGGGCTATCCATTGTACTCGTGTTGGCACTGATTGCCACCAAACGCATCAATTTTATGAATGTGGTTTACTCGGGCTTTGTGGCCGGCAGTTTAACCAGTCTGGCTACGGTAGTGTTTGGCTGGGCCAGGGTAGATACCATCTTTAAAAAATCTACCAAAACGGTGAAGGCTTTGTTTGCCTTTGGTAAATATAGCGTAGGTACCTCACTGGGCAGTAACTTGTTCCGGTACTCCGATACGGCCATCATCAACTTTATGCTCGGTCCGGGCAGTTTGGCCGTATACAACCTGGGCTTACGACTGATGGAACTGGTTGAAATTCCTTTACGCAGCTTTGCGGCTACCATTATGCCGCCGCTATCGGCCGCTTACAACCAGGATAACAAATACCACGTTATCTACCTGCTTAAAAAGTATTCGGGACTGCTCACCGTCATTTTGGTACCGGTGGTGATTGGTTCCCTGTTTTTTGCCGAGGTAGCCATCTGGATTGTGGATAAAAAGTACCTGGCTACCCCTGCGGCCAACGTGTTCCGGGTGTTCATGACCTTTGCGCTGCTATACCCCGTAGAGCGTTTTATGGCCCTCACGCTGGATGCCATCAACCAGCCCAAAGTCAACATGGTGAAACTAATCTTTATGCTGGCTGCCAACGTTATCGGCGACTTTTTAGGCGTGTGGATTTTTGGCAATATCTACGGTGTAGCCTTAGCTACCATACTGCCTATCCTCACCGGCCTCGTTATCAGTTACAACTGGCTGCAACGCTACGAAAAATTCAACCTCTGGGACGTCTACAAAATAGGCTGGCTCGAAACCCAATGGTTAATTAAGGATAGTTTAGCGATGTTGAAGAAGAAAAAGGGTGTAGCATCTGAGTAGAGGACGGGTCAGTGAGTCCGTCGAGTCGGTAAGTCCGTGGAGTCCGGAGGTTGGTGCGTGATGAAAGGCTTAAAAAAAATCCTGTCATGTCTCATGCTGATGAGAGATCTTGATACTCGCGGCAAGCAGGATTATAGGTTAAGATAACAGATAAACTGATAGGAGTGCTGAATTTGTATTTCATTCGTTAAAAGAATTCGGTTTTTGCGCTTTTTACATAGGTCTCTAGCTATAAACTTAATTCGTCCGCTCATTGCCGCGGATGGCTACTTCTTTTGTCTTCTGAATCAGAATTTACAGAATTAATAAATTTACAGAATTCCTTGACGATTAACTGAACTGGGGAATTAGAATTTGATTAAGTTACAGAATTGACTATCAGCTTAGAACGCTTGACATACCTGCCAGCGGGCCACAAGCCAGGAGGCTTGCGGCAGCGAAGAGTCTGAACCGGAATTTGCCGAATTTTAAGAATTTAATATCACGCCGCAAATCAAAAGTCTTCCTTTTCCCGAGTAGGATTTCGATGAAGCAATGTTTCTACTCCCCCTTTAGGGGGCTGGGGGGCTTTGGCTCTGGCATCCCGTCATCCTCCCCAGCTTCGGGCGAAAGACGGGCGGCACAAGCAGGCCACGTGCGGTGGCAGAGGCCTTTTAGATTTTGCAGAAGCAGAGGCCAGAGCGCGAAGCTGGGGCAAAATATAAGGAGCCTGTGGTGCAGCACGGCTTCGCAGGGTAAAGGCCTGTGCGGTAAAGAAGCAAGCGGGAGGTGACTTGAATTTTTGCTTCTTTTTTTTCAAGAAAAAAGAAGTAGCCATCCGCGGCAATGAGCGGACTCATAATATTAAACCTCCCCTTGTAACCCCCAAGTAAATTAATCTACCTTTTTTATAGACATTATATAAACCTTTATATATTTGTCATAATCCTACTACCCGGCTAACAATGGCGCAGGGCAGGGGTTATTAGAATGTTCAATACTTAAATTATATCCATATGAGTTTACGATTAGGCGATAAAGCCCCGAACTTCAAAGCCAAAACATCAAAAGGCGAGATAGATTTTTACGAATTTTTAGGCGATAGCTGGGGCGTGCTGTTTTCGCACCCTGCCGATTATACACCGGTATGTACTACCGAGTTGGGACGTACCGCTGCCTTAAAAGACGAGTTTGAAAAACGTAACGTGAAAGTAGCTGCCCTGAGTGTCGACTCGGTTGAATCGCACCATGGCTGGATTGAGGATATCAACGAAACTCAAAATGTACAGGTAAACTTCCCTATCATTGGCGACGAGAACCGTGAGATTGCCGAAGCTTACGACATGATACATCCCAACGCATCAGCTACGGCTACCGTGCGCTCTTTGTTTGTTATCGCGCCCGATAAAACCATCAAGCTCATCATCAGCTACCCGGCATCAACCGGTCGTAATTTCCAGGAAATTTTACGGGTGATTGATTCGCTGCAACTAACGGCTAACTACAGTGTAGCTACGCCTGCCGACTGGAAACAGGGTGAGGATGTGGTAATTACCCCAGCAGTAAAAGATGAAGACGTACCGGCTAAATTCCCGAAAGGCCATACCGTAATTAAGCCATACCTGCGCATGACGCCTCAGCCTAACAAATAGTAGATAGTAGGTTAATTGATACGAAAAGCAAAGAGCCGGAGCTTATACAAGTTCCGGCTCTTTGCTTTTCGTATGTTTGAGAGGTTTACAAGCCTGTCAGTGCCGAATCGCCCAGGGCAACTTCTTTGTCAATCAGGTCGGCAATACTGGTTTCTGATAGTATTTTGAGCGTGGCATCGCGGATGTCTAAAAACATGCTGCGGATGCCGCAGGTAGACTCGTTGTGGCATTCCTCGCAACGGTGATAAAAATTAAGGCTCACGCAGGGTACCATGGCAACCGGGCCGTCGGTAACGCGTAGTACATTCACCAGGTAAATATCCTTTGGGTCTTTGTTAAGGGCATAACCGCCGCCTGCACCTTTTTTGCTGTATAAAAAGCCTGCTTTGCGCATCTCCAGCAATATCACCTCCAAAAACTTTTTAGGTATTTTTTCCAGCTCGGCAATTTGTGCAATCTGCATAGGCGGCTTGTCACGGTTTTTACCCATCACAATCAACGCTTTAATGGCATACTTGGTCTTTTTTGATAGCATAGATTACACTAAAATAAATACAATGATAACAATAAAATTGCAGGCAACCAGCATAACGCTGTTACAACATCCTTAAACCGCTGGGCCTGCCAATTGTTGCATTAAAGCCGGAAAACGCCATTTAAGGTTAAACGTTATGGGGTGATGATTGTTATAATGCGGTGGCCGGACGGTCAGTTAATTGTCAGTAATTGCCAATACGCCATTCATCAACTGGTTTACGGTCAACTTAACGGCTTGCGCGTTGTAACATTCATGGCTTCCCAAAGTCTATCACATATATTAAACTAAACCATTATTAGTGGAAAACATACTGCACATAGCCCAACTCAGCAAAACCTATAACAGCGCCGGTAAAACACTGTCGGTGTTAGACGATATTAATTTTTCGATACAAACCGGCTCTACCAACGCCATTGTGGGGCCCTCGGGCAGCGGCAAAACTACGCTGTTAGGCCTGTGCGCCGGGCTCGACCGCGCCAGTGCCGGTGAAGTGGTGCTGAACGGTATCAACCTCAATAACCTGAGCGAAGATAAACGTGCCCAGGTGCGTAACCAGTACGTGGGCTTTATATTTCAAAACTTCCAGCTGCTACCCACGCTAACCGCGCTCGAAAACGTGATGGTGCCGCTGGAACTGCGGGGCGAGCGCGATATTAAAAACCGCGCGATGGATTTGCTGGATAAAGTGGGGTTGGCCGGCCGCAGTCATCACTTCCCTACACAACTGTCGGGCGGTGAGCAGCAGCGGGTATCTATTGCCCGTGCTTTCTCTAACGCACCAAAAATCTTATTTGCCGACGAGCCTACCGGAAATCTGGATGCCGAAACCGGCGAACGTGTACAGAAACTGCTGTTTGATTTAAACCAGGATGCCGGCACCACGCTGGTGGTGGTAACGCACGATTTGGAGCTGGCCGGTAAAACGCAGCGCATCCTAAGTATTAAAGGCGGCAAACTGGTGTCGGACCAAAAAACTTCTAACGGTTTATGAGTATGGCGCCGAACGAAACCAACCTGAGCCGCCCGGTAAAATGGCGCTGGCTGTTTACCATGGCCTGGCGCGATAGTAGACGCAACCGATCGCGCTTGTTTCTGTTTATTTCGTCTATTGTGCTGGGCATTGCCGCGCTGGTGGCTATTTATTCCTTTGGGTATAATTTGCGGGCTGATATCGACTCGCAGGCAGCCACACTCGTAGGGGCTGACCTGGTGATTTCAGGCAACCGCGCACCCGATAAAAAGATACAGCCCCTGCTGGATAGCCTGGGCGACAGCCGCTCGCAGGAGCGCAACTTTGCATCCATGGTTTACTTTACCAAAAGTAATGATACCCGGCTGGTGCAAATCAAGGCTCTGCAAGGCGATTACCCTTATTACGGCAGTATCGAAACCACGCCGGTAAAAGCTTCTGCCGATTTTAGGAAAGGTAAGTATGCACTGGTAGATGCCGCGCTGATGCAGCAATACAAGGCCCATGTTAATGATTCGATTAAAGTAGGAAAAGTTACCTTTCAGATTGCCGGGGTACTTAACCAGGCGCCGGGGCAAACCGGGCTGGCGGCAGGCGTGGCGCCGGTGGTGTACATCCCCATGCAATACCTGGATTCGACCGGGTTGTTGGGCAACGGCAGCCGCATATCGTACAATTACTACTATAAATTTAACAGCAAAACCGACGTAGATAAACTGGCCGACGGGCTTGACGACCGCCTGGACAAAAACAGCCTGCATTACGAAACCATCCAAACCCGTAAAGACAATACCGGCCGTGCCTTTAGCGACCTGAATCGTTTTTTATCGCTGGTAGGCTTTATTGCCCTGCTGTTAGGGTGTATTGGTGTAGCCAGCGCCACCCAGATTTACGTGCGCGAAAAGGTGGCCTCTATAGCTATTTTACGTTGCCTGGGCGTAAAGGCATCTGAAGCGTTCCTGATTTTTTTGATTCAGATTGCAGGGATAGGGCTTATCGGCTCGGTAATCGGCGCGTTTTTGGGTGCGGCGGTACAGCTGGTGCTGCCGGTGGTGTTTAAAGATTTTCTGCCATTCGAAATTACCACCACCATATCTTGGGTGGCCATTGGGCAGGGTATCATTTTAGGCATTATTGTTTCGGTATTGTTTGCGCTGCTGCCGTTAATCAGTATCCGCAATATATCGCCGTTAAACACCTTGCGTTCGGCTTTTGAAAATGCACCCACCCGGCGCGACCCATTCCGCTGGTTGGTTTACCTGCTCATTTTAGGTTTTGTAATTGGGTTTAGTTATTTGCAACTGCGGTCGTGGCAGGCCAGCGCGGCATTTACGGCAGCGCTGTTTGTGGCCTTTTTGCTTCTTACCTTAACGGCTTTGCTGCTGATGCGGGTGATTAAACTGGTGATGAAGGCATCCTGGAGTTATTTGGTGCGGCAGGGTTTTGCCAACCTGTACCGGCCCAACAACCAAACGGTTATTCTGATGGTATCTATCGGGTTAAGTACGGCGTTTATCTGTTTGTTAATTTTCATCCAGGCCTTGCTCATTAAACAAGTGTCACTATCTACCAGCGGCAACCAGCCCAATATGATTTTGTTTGACATCCAAACCGACCAGGAAAAAGGTGTTTTGGATGTCACCAGGCAATACAAGCTACCGGTTATACAGCAGGTGCCCATCATCAGCGTAAAACTCGAGAGCGTAAACGGCAAAACTGCGGCATCGTTACCTAAAGACAGTACGGCCAACCAGATGCGCCGGGCTTACGGTTACGAGTACCGGGTAACTTATCGTAACTTTTTAACCTCGTCCGAAAAAATATCCGAAGGCAAATGGATTAGCGAAGCTAAAGAAGGGGAGGATGTACCGGTATCGGTAGATGAACGCCTGGCGCGGCGACTGAAGTTGAAGCTGAACGACAAGCTGGTGTTTAACGTACAGGGTACGCCTATGAACACCTTTGTAGCCAGTTTTAGAAAAGTAAACTGGAACAAGGTACAAACCAATTTCCAGGTGGTGTTCCCGAACGGGGCGCTGGAGCAAGCACCGCAAACCCATGTATTGCTTACGCATGTGCCCAACAGTGCGGTGTCGGCTAAGTATCAGCAGGCGGTGGTGCGTGGCTATCCTAATGTGTCGATTGTTGATTTGGGACTGGTGCTGACCATATTGGACCAGATACTGGACAAAATAAGCTACGTCATTAAGTTTATGAGCGGCTTTAGCATTGCCACGGGCATCATTGTGTTGATTGCCTCGGTACGCATCAGCAAATACCAGCGTATTAAAGAAAGCGTGTTGCTGCGTACGCTTGGTGGCAGCCGCAAGCAAATACTGGTGATTACGGCACTCGAATACTTGTTTTTAGGCGCCCTATCAGCCCTCACCGGTATTGTGATTGCCATTGCCGGTAGCTGGCTACTGGCCAAATACAGCTTTGAAATACCTTTTAATGTGAGTTATGCACCGGCTGGCATACTGTTTGGATTAACGGTGGCGTTAACCATTACCATTGGTTTGCTCAACAGCAGGGGCGTGCTAAATCGCCCGCCGCTGGAGGTGCTCAGGTCAGATACATAAAAGCAGAACATACCCTATGCAAATACTTAAATTAAAAACATTTTTGTTGGTCGGCCTGATGAGTCTGGCTGCCTGTCAGAACGCTAGCAATACCGCAACAGAAAGCAGCGCTCAACAAGCCTCCGCTAAAGACACTACCTCGAAACCCACCAAAACCGTGTTATTTTTTGGGGATAGTTTAACCGCAGGTTACGGCCTCGACGACCCTGCTACGGATGCTTACCCCAGCGTGATTCAGAAAAAAATTACGCAGGAAGGTTTCCCCTATAAAGTAGTAAACGCCGGTAACAGCGGCGAAACCAGTGCCGGCGGACGCAGCCGTATTGACTGGGTGCTGAAACAAAAAATAGATGTTTTTGTGCTTGAACTAGGCGCTAACGACGGTTTACGCGGCATACCTGTGGCCGAAACTGCCCGCAACCTGCAAGCCATTATTGATAAGGTAAAAGCTAAGTATCCCAACGCCAAACTCATTATGGCCGGTATGCAGATACCCCCAAGCATGGGCGTAAGCTATGCCAAACAGTTTAGAGACATATTCCCGAAACTGGCCGTTAAAAATGATATGCTGCTGATTCCGTTTTTGCTGGAAGGCGTAGGCGGCAACGCCAAGCTAAACCAGGCCGACGGCATACACCCCACCGCCGAAGGTGCCAAAATAGTGGCCGGCAATGTGTGGTCGATTTTGAAGGGGGTGTTGTAAATCCGGGTTAAACATAGATTTTATATAACCGCGCCATTGCGAGGCTACGAAGCAATCTCTTTAGGACAGGCTAGCCGACTTAAAAGCCGCCACGCTGACAAGCCGAAACGATGGCTCAGCTTAAAGACATTCCTTCGTATCCTCGCAACAATGCTGTGGGTAGAGCCGAGAGTCAAAACTCAAGCAATAAGAGCAAACAACCAAGACCGAAATCTCAGCTTAATAATTCAATCATCCGCTCATTGGTTTTCATTCGCTTATACGAAAAAAGCGCAAAGGCCCGCTGTTGCGCCCGGGCCAGCGAGGGCCTTGTGGGTGGACAGGTGATCGCAACAGCTAGGCGTTTTTGCTTCTTTTGAGGCTATGTCAAAAGAAGTAGCCACGCCGGCAATGAGGCGACGAAGTGAGTAAAAAAGCATAGGCTCCAATCCAAAACGCACATCAACTCATTACACTAAACCCATCAATCGCCGCAGCTAAACGCTGGCTAAGCAAAAAGAGATTGCTTCGTATCCTCGCAGTGACGGGTTTAGTTTGGATATGTTATTTTTCGGAAGTGCAAAGACTCAACTTTTATTTCCTGCTCTGCCAAAAAGATTGTACTTGCATTAACAAAACAAATCCTTCGCACTTCTTAACGCAAGCACCAAAACCTTCTCAATCCCACCTCAATTCTAAGCTAAAACTAATTTAGCAAACCCGGTTATTAGCATCCCATTAACTATCATTGACCCGCGAAATCGCAAGTTAGTTTTAGTTTTTTCCGTACCCTGTTTTTTGCTATGTACCCCAATTATTGTAAACTGTTGATGGTTGCTTTGCTGACCCTAAAGAGCTGTCATGCGTTTAGTCAGGCCCTGCCCGACACCACCCTTCAGACCAACGAAAAATCATCTCTCCAAATTGGTACTCAGTTTTTAAGTAATAACGTATTTATGGGCCGTACCGGCCGCAAGGCAGTGCCTATTATTAGTCCGGGTTTCAAGTATATGTTTGCGTCGGGTTTATATTTTGCCGGTGACATGGACATTGTACCGGGCCTAAAAAAAGACCGCGTTAATGGTGGGAGCCTGACCGCTGGTTACGACTTCGACCTTACCCGATACCTGGAAGGCGGCATATCGTACAGCAAAATGTTTTACAACGCCAACAGTACCCTGGTTGGCGCCTCCATGACCAACATTTTTAACCTCAACCTCGATTATGATATTAACCACGTCATCACCCCGAGCATCAGTGTGGATTATAGCATTAACCAGGAAGACGTAGCCAATGATATTTTCCTGAACGCCGGTGTGTCTCACGATTTCATCAGCACAAACGTTTTTGGTAAAAATGATGCATTAGTGATTTCGCCCACGGTATCGGTTAATTGGGGTACGCAGAATTTCTACGAAGCCTATATCGAACGCAAAGCCAACCAAACTGAAAGGCAATTAGCCCTCATGAATACCTTCGAAAGCCGGCTGAACAATTTCCAGTTGCTCGATTATGAGCTGTCGGTGCCATTCGACTATAAAATCAAGCACTTCGTCGCACATTTTACACCCACCTATGCCATCGTCCAAAATGGGTTCAAGTCAGGTTCAGTGGCCAGGGCAGTGGGATTGTCCAATAATTCGTCGGTGTTGTATTTTGAGATGGGGGTTAGGGTGAAGTTTTAATAGGGGGGATATTGGCAAATACGAAAGTCTGTACGTTTCGCTAATTAGTTTAAATTTATAAAACACGGTGGAGTAATAACTACTCACAAAAGCCATTGGCTATCAAAATCAATTTGCCTTCAGATTCTTTTGATATAGTTTTTACGTGGCTGCCGGGTAAAAATTCCCATTCTTCATCTTCAGGGTCAAATATATCGGTACCCATCAATTTGTAACAACTATTGCCCAGGAATATAGCGCTAACCGGACGCCAAACTTCTGTGCCTTCATTAAGTAGTTTCACATAGACGATTGGATTAACTTTGTGTGCATTCATTGATTGCAATTTAAGTTGAAAGTCAATATTCATTTAATATAAAACCGCTTCCAACCCGACATTATTCCTAACTAAACTTTTTTAAATACTTCAACGCTTTCTTTTTAGAATAAATAGTTCTCAGACCTTTCTTCCTTTGGGCGACGTATTGCTGAAAATGTTGTTTAGCTAAATCATCCTTCATGATAATGTAATAGGCATGCCCAATTAAATAGTTAGCATCACGTTTGAGCGATTGCATCCACTTGCAGTCTGCATCGGCAAATCCGTACAGGGTTAGGTCATCGTCCATCGATTGTAATCTTAGTAACAGCCTGATGCCTTTCTTTTCTTGCTGCGCCATGATTAATGCACCGGCGTAATCCCACAAAACCAGAGGTGACTTAGGTTGGAGTTTATAGGCGCGTTTGCCATATTCAACGGCCTTGGCATAATCCCTGAGTTCGTAATAGCAGGAGCTGAGCCGTGAATTGATCCAAAAAGATGGTCGGGATTCTTGTTGCGCAATAGATTGCAGCAAAACGATAGCTTCGGTGTAATTTTCATGATGATAAGCGTCATAAAACTTTTCATGCAGTTCGTCAGCAGCCGTCGTTTTCATCGCAAAGTTTGGTTTGTTGGCTCAGATATCAAGCAATTGATTAGTCAAAATATATCTCTGAAATTTCGTAGGTCCAGTCATCCCCCAACTTAACACTCTTTAAAACCGTGCTCGCTGTAATTCGTTCGAAAGAGCAGTCATCAAGTCCTGAATATTTTAAGTATTCAACTTTATCTTTGATGATATTTCTATAGCGATTAAGTGTTACGAAAAGGCACTTGTTGGAAAACAGAGTGATATCCGCGGCTTCATTTCGTTGTAACAAATGATAAGTTTTTGGATAGGTATTAGCCAAAGCCGTATTGTGCTCAAAATCAGCTAAACTGATGTTTAAAACTTTGACCTCAGGATTGTCTAACCGAAAGGATTGAAATACTTTCTGCTGGTTTAAAAACAACTCCCGGCGAACTTCATCATAAACTTTCAAATTCTGTTGCGCAGGATTTTTATATGGGTTATTGCAGGATGACAATACAAAAATTAAGAGCACTAAAAGGAGTCGTAAATTAATATTCACAGGTTTTTTGGATGATAAGGTACTGTTACCTGCAAATATATTTAACCGCTATGAACCTACAGTGGCAAATTCTTAACTCGTTAAATTATGCTCAATAAAAATGGCCGCTAAGCATAACTCACCGGCCATCATATCATCAATAATAACAATTACTTTTCCGATATATACCCATCATACGAAATGGCCGACCGGTTAGTAATAATAACACTCAGGTTGGCGTAGCCCTCGGGCGATACGCTCAGCGTGAGCCTGCGGTTATATTTGGCGTCCTGCGGGGTAATCACAATGGTGGTAATCCCTTTTTTATTGGTTTTGCTGGTGTAACCAAACTTTGTCGATTTAAACATCACGCCGGTTTCGTTAGGGTTAGTATTGTAACCCGCGTCAAACTGGGCCTGGCCATAATAGGGCAGGTAGGCAATCACCGAATCTGGCCGTATTTTCAAATCGTAATTGTAGTTTAAATAGATATGCCCCGTCCCATCGGGCGATAAATTAAACAGCCGGCCATTTAATGTAGTAATGCCTCCACCCAGCGGGTTAGCATATTGTGCCTGGAAAACAAACCGGCGGCTCGCCAATAGCTTTTTAACATCTTCTACTTTCATGGCTTTGCGTTCGGTACGAATGGTACGTCTGGTAGTATCTTGTGCAAAAGTAAAGGCGGAGCCAGCTGCTACCAGGCAGGCCGTTAGTAAAAGTTGTTTGAGTAATTTCATGGGGTATATGGTTTAATAGGTTGCTAATCAGTAAATATTAAAGTAATGCAGCCTGTATTTTGTTTGAAAGCGACTTGTTTTAGACAATAAAATAGCCTGTAGGTTTAATGATGGGTGGACAACTTAATGGCCTGGCTACAACATCAAGTTGTGCCTTGAGCTGCTAAAAATCGAAACTAATTTGCATTTGAGTTAACGTAAAGCTAACTTACCGATGATAAATGCCGGCGGGTCTGCCGGTGGGGCGTGGCGTCAACCGTTCTGTGCTTTCTCAATTAATTTTTATGAACATCAATATACAAAAGTTATACACTATTGCGGCTAAACCCGTTCGTACCATTGTCGGGCTCATGTCGGGCACCTCGTTCGACGGGTTGGATATTGCCCTGTGCGAATTTATCGGCAGTGGTCCGGGTGCGCCGGTTAAGGTTAAACATTTCATCACCAAAGAATACACTGCGCAGTTTAAAGAAGAAATTAAAACTATTTTTGCAAGCCGCCAGGCCGACCTCGAAAAGGTGACCGTGCTGAACGCCTACATCGGCACCTATTACGCCGAACTGATTAACGACTGCCTGGCCGACTGGGGATTGACTGCCCAGGAAGTAGACCTGATTGCCAGCCACGGACAAACCATTTTTCATGCCCCTAAGCACCTGCACCCTGATGATAGTTACGGCAACGCCACCCTGCAAATTGGCGATGCCGACCACCTGAGCGTTAAAACCGGCATCATCACCCTGAGCGATTTTAGGCAAAAACATATTGCAGCCGGAGGTGAGGGCGCTCCACTGGCCGTTTATGGCGATTACCTCATTTTTTCCGACCCACACGAAAGCAGGGTACTGCTTAACATTGGCGGTATAGCCAACTTTACGTACTTGCCAGCCGGACAGCCAGCCGGATTTTTCTCGACCGATGTAGGGCCCGGTAATACGCTGATGGACCAGTACGTGCAGCTGCACTACCCCGGTCAATACTACGATAAAGACTCGGCGTTGGCCTCACAAGGGCAGGTCAATGAGACCTTACTGAACGAGCTGCTGAAAAACGATTTTTTTGAGGCACCATTTCCAAAAACAACAGGCCCTGAGCTCTTTAACCTGGTGTACCTTAACCGGGCAATAAGTGATTCAGCACAAACCGATTTATCCCACCATGATGTGCTGGCTACGCTGGCGGCGTTTTCGGCCGAGGGAATTATCAAGGCCATTGAGGCAACGGTAGGCAGCAGCCAAAGCTTTGAAATTTATGTAAGCGGCGGCGGTATGTACAACCCGCTGCTATTAAGTCATCTGCAAAAACACTTCGGTAAAACCATCCGCTCCACCAATGTTTTCGGCATCAACCCGGATGCCAAGGAGGCCGTTTTGTTTGCCCTGCTGGCCAACGAGGCCGTGGCGGGCAGTCCCGATAGTTTGAGCGCTGCGGCGGGCATCCCGAGGGCGTCAATGGGTAAGGTAAGCTTCCCGCTTTAAAATGCATTATTCACTTAATTAATTCATATATGAAACAAATTTTACAGTGTTTAAAGACAGCCAAAGTACTCCCTGCACTGCTTATGATGCTGTGTTCGGTACAGTTTGCTTTGGCACAAAACCGGCAAACTGTTAAAGGGGTCATCAGGGATGCCCGCAACAAGGAGCCGGTCATTGGCGCGGTTATTCGCCTGGCGGGCACTAACATTGGTACGGCCACCGATGTTAATGGTAACTACACCTTGAACGCCACGGTGCCCAACGGTAACTACACGCTGGCCATCACCTACACCGGGTATCGTACAGTAAACCGTTCGGTTACCTTAAACCAAAGCACGGTTACGGTAGATGTGGATATGTCTGAAGATGCGCTGAATCTGAACGAGGTAGTAGTTACCGGTACGGGTGCAGCTACCAGCAAAAAGCAATTGGGTAATGCCATTTCTACCGTGTCATCTAAAGATTTAGAAAACAGCGTGGCTACCTCTATCGACCAGGCCCTGGCTGGTAAGGTGGCAGGTGCACAAATTTCGCAAAACTCGGGTAACCCTGCGGGCGGTATCAGCGTGCGTTTGCGCGGTAACAGCACCATTGCAGGTTCGAGCGACCCGCTTTACATTGTAGATGGTGTCATCGTCAACAACAGCTCAACCGAATTGGTGGACCTGGGCGGCTACTCGCAAAACCGTTTGGTAGATATTAACCCTGCCGATATTGACCGCATTGAGATTATTAAAGGCGCGGCCGGTGCTGCTATTTACGGCTCGAGGGCCAGCAACGGTGTGGTGCAGATTTTTACTAAACGCGGTAAATCGGGTAAGCCGGTAGTAAGCGTTTCAACCCAGTTCAGGTCTAACACCCTGCGTAAAAAACTGGCGTATAACGATTATCCGTTCCGCTTTACCAACACTACCATTACCGACTTAACCCAGGTACCGGTAGAGCGTTACGATTTGCAGAAAGAAATTTTTAGGGATGCCTGGGGTAACGAAAGTAACGTATCGGTATCGGGCGGCTCAGACAATACCACCTATTACATGAGCGGAAGCTATTTAGGCAACCAGGGAATTATTGATAAAACTAACTTTCAGCGTGGTACGGCCCGTGTTCGGGTAGACCAGCGGTTTAACAACTGGCTCAAAGTATCGCTGGGTTTAAACTACTCACTCAGCGGTAGCAAAGAGATACCTAACGGCGGTATTAACGAGGCCTATGGTGCGCTTACCGGTCTTATTTTTGCCAATAACTACGTTAACCCGTATCCTAATCCAACTACGGGAATTTATCCGTCGTTATCGCCGGCCGGTTTGCTGCGTACCAACCCGCTCGAAGCCATTAACCGCTTTGATTTTAACCAGAAAACCAGCCGCCTGATTGGTGATTTACAGGTGAATATGACCCCGGTTAAAAACCTGACCATCAACTACACTTTGGGTTACGATAACTCAACCCAGCTGGCTACCGGCTTTATCCCGGTTGGTAACACCTCACCATCATACAGCACCGGTTACGCTCGCCGCGCCGACCGTATTGCGCTGTTGATGAACAACGATTTAAACGTAAGTTATAAAGCTAAATTAGGCGACTTTGATTTTACCACGGCGGCCGGCGCAACGGCCCAAACCGAACGTATTAGTTTGTCGGGCATTACA
Organism: uncultured Mucilaginibacter sp.; assembly: GCA_964277815.1. GTDB lineage: Bacteria > Bacteroidota > Bacteroidia > Sphingobacteriales > Sphingobacteriaceae > Mucilaginibacter. The sequence continues at coordinate 18,367 of CAXYKR010000002.1, forward strand.
GGCACGCAACTGAGCCCGGTTAGCCAGGTAGCCTCGGGCGGTGCCGGTTTAGCCGTAACCGATAATCGCTCTACGTTAAATATCCTGGGCTTTTACGCGCAGGAAACCATTGGTTACGCCAACAAACTGTATGTAACCGGCGCCCTGCGTAACGACGTGGCTTCCTCCTTCGGCAAAGAAAATCGCTGGCAGTATTACCCTAAGCTGAGCGGTACGTATATCTTGTCGGAAGAGAAATTCTGGAAAAATTCATCTATCGGGTCGGCTATCCCAACCTTGAAATTCCGGGCCTCTTACGGGCAGTCGGGTAACTTAACTGCCATTGGCGCTTACGACCGCTTTACCAACTACAACCCGGTATCGCTGTCGGGCTTGCCGGGCGTATCGCCATCTTCTTTGTTGGGTAACGCTACCGTGAAGCCTGAGCGGCAAACCGAAAAAGAAATTGGTATGGACGCCAGTTTCCTGAACGACCGTTTAGGTTTTGAGTTTTCTTACTACAACAAATCGGTAAAAGACCTGCTGTTGGGTGTTAACCTGCGCCCGTCTACTGGTTATAGCACCCAGTTCCAAAACATCGGTAACATGACCAATAAAGGCATTGAGTTACTGGTGAGAGGTATTCCGGTTCAGCACGAAAACTTTAAGTGGAGTACCACTGTCATCTTCAATAAAAATAAAAACAAGGTATATAATATTCCTGGTGGCTTGCTCACCTTCCCGGGTGGGTTTGGCCAGGTGGCCGCTGTTGAGGGCTATCCGCTGGGCGTATTTTATGCCACGGCCTTTGCCCGTAACCCTGACGGGTCGTTATTGCTGACCCCGGCAGGTTTCCCACAACGCGAAATGACCGGCCGTAACGCGGCTGGTCAGCCATCGGGTACCATCGTTAACCGTGTTATCGGTGACCCAAATCCGCAGTGGACAGGGTCATTTATCAACGAGTTTAACGTGGGTAAAAACCTGTCGTTCCGGATGCAGTGGGATGCCTCTTACGGTGGTGAGGTGTTTAACTTTACCAAACGCGTAGGCGACCGCGACCTGTACGGCGGCTTGGCCGGCTACATTCCGGAGCTGAAAGGAGAGGTGCCTAAAGGTACATCGGCAGCACTGTTCAGCATTATGGAAAACTGGATTGAGGACGGCTCATACCTTAAGCTGCGCGAGGTGTCGGCTTCATACACCCTGCATTTAAGATTTTTAAAAGACAGGCCTTTACGTGTTACCCTGGCCGGGCGTAACTTACTCTCGATTGATAAGTACAGCGGCTGGGACCCTGAAACTAATGCTGCCGGCCAGAGCGGTGCGGTGCGTGGTTTCGACTTTGTGGAGGTGCCCATCCCAAGAACTATTGCTTTGGGCCTTAACTACACTTTTTAAATCTAATTTAAATGACGTTTATGAAAACAAGATATAAGATTTTATCCGTGGTGATGCTGGCCTTGGCGTCATCATGTAAACTGGACCAGGTTAACCCCAACGCGGCGGCCAGCGAGCAGGTATTGAACAGCCGCGAGGGTATTGTGGCCCTGAGCATCGGTTTGCGCCAATACTACTCTACCAGCGGCCTGAGCGCCGTAATTTTGGCACCCAGCGCTACCACGCGCGAAATGAAGGGCTTTGCTACCTTTACCACCGTGTTAGAGTTGGAAGCCGGCGGTACGGCACTGCCAACCGCCAATGCCGGTGTACTTAATTACTGGTCGGCCATGCAGCGCGAAATGACGATGTGCGAAAACGTGATTGCCAATGCGCCGCAAATCAGCTCGATAGAACCATCACTATTAAGCGGTATTATGGGGCAGGCCTACCTGTTTAAAGCTATGGCCCTGGCCGAGCTGGCGATGGCTTTTGAGCAGGCTAACCTCAATACCAGTACTGCTGCACCGGTAACCTTTACATCGCGGGCTCAGGTATTTGCCGAAGCCATACGTTTGCTGGATTTGGGTGTGGCTGCAGTAAAAGCCAATGCGCCTAACTCCACCTTTACTACCGCCATTGCCGGGCCCGATTTTGATTTGGTGAACACCCTGTATGCGATGGAAGCCCGCATTAACCTCATAGCCGGTAACTACCAAAAGGCACTGGATAATGCCAACCTGGTTGACCTGACCAAAACATCGAGGTTTACTTACACCACGCAGAGCCCTAACCCGCTATACACGCTGTTTAACGTAACCAAATCTTACGTACCGCGCGACAATTTTGGTTTGCCTTCGGGTTTATATTACACTGGCGACCAGCGCTATAACTTTTACTTTAACGGCATCAAAACCAACATTGGCGGTGAGGTTACGGTTGGCCTTACCGGCTTTGCGGCCACTCAAACCAGTGCTATACCGGTTTACCTGACCGATGAAATTAAACTCATCAAAGCCGAGGCTATACTGCGTTTAAATGGTTCATTGACCGATGCATTGGCGCAGATTAATGCCGTCCGCACCCAAACAACCGGCGACCCGTTTGGCGTGAACGCAGGCCTGTCTGCCTATAGCGGACCGGTAACCAATGCCGATTTGTTGTTAGAGGTTTACAAGCAGCGCTGCGCCGAGTTGTACCTGAGCGGCTTAAAATGGGAAGATACCCGTCGTTTTAACCGCCCGGCGCCACCAACCGACTTAAGCGAACGCAACCGCATTTTTTACCCCTATCCCGACCAGGAACGTTTGAATAACCCCAACACCCCTGCTGACCCGGCGATATAATTTATAAAGACGTATTTAAGGAGAAGAGTTGATGCTCTTCTCCTTTTAATTGTACGATGATGAAGAAATTTTTCCTGATAGCATTTTGCCTGATTAGCTGCCTCGCTCAAGCTCAAAACCATGCGCTTAACCTAAAGCAGTTAGATAGGGTTAACGATGCGCAAAAAGCCTTGGTGGTGCTCAACAATGCAGAAGCCGTATTGCCGGTAATTACGCTGAATAATTTAAATATAGCCAGTGTACACCTCGGCTTTCCGAACCGCGCCGTGTTTGACAGCCTTGCCAATAAGTACTGGAAGGTAGCGGCCTTTAATGCCGGGAACACCAATTCTGCTGCTGGTTTTAATAACCTGCACGACGAACTGAAACTGTATAACCTGGTGATGATTACCTTATCGGAGCGTACCGACTTTGGCGAGCCCTTAATGAGTTTTATCAAAGACATGGAGCGCATTACCCGTGTAGTGGTCGTGATGTCGGGTTCGGGCAAAAACCTCAAATATCTGGATGGTATAAGGTCGCCGGTGGTTTGGTATCCGGGCGATACGCCTGAAGGGGCCTCATTGGCAGCGCAGGTTATTTTTGGCGGTGCGGCCGTCTCCAACAAACTCACCGAAAACTTTAGTGCCGTATTTTTTAAAGGCAGTGGCACCAGCATTGCTAAAACCCGCCTGGGCTATGCACTGCCCGAGGCTGTTGGTGTTAACGCCGACCGCTTTAAAAAAATAGATTCTATTGTGGCGGCTGGCATTGCCTCACATTCGGCCCCTGCCGTGGTGGTATTGGTGGCTAAAGATGGTCAGGTAATTTTTAATAAAGCCTACGGCAAGCATACTTATAACGGCAAGCAGGCCACGCAGCTCACCGACATTTTTGATATGGCATCAGTAACCAAGGTAACGGCCACTACGCCGTCCATCATGCACCTGTATGAACAGCGGCTGCTGGGGCTGGATTCGCCCATTAGCCGGTATGTGGCCCGGCTACGTACCATACCTGATAAACGCGATGTCACCATCCGCGAAGCGCTACTGCATGAGGCCGGTTTTACGCCCTACATTAAGTTTTACGAAAAGCTAAAACCGTCAGACCTCAGTACCGATTCGTCAGCCTCATATCCCACCAAGGTGGCCGACCATTACTATCTACGGGCCAACTATTTTAACGAAGTGATGTGGCCGGTAACGTTGGCCTCCAACGGTAATACCCGCGGCAAATATGTATATAGCGACATCAGCATGTATATGATGAAAGAAGTTTTTGAAACCATCAGCCATCAAAAACTCAACGAGTATGTGTTAAACAACCTGTACCTACCTTTGGGTATGCAGGCCACCGGTTACCTGCCGCGCAACCGCTTTAACCGCAACCGCATTGTGCCCACTACCGAAAACGATAACTGGATGCGCAAAATGCTGGTTCAGGGCTATGTGAACGACCCTGGCGCGGCCATGGCAGGTGGGGTAGAAGGCCATGCGGGTTTGTTTGCCAACGCTAACGACTTGGCCATTTATTACCAGATGCTGCTCAACAAAGGCACTTACGGCGGCACGCAATATTTTGACAGCACTACGGTTAAGCTTTTTACCTCACGCCAGTCTAAAACCTCGTGGCGTGGCCTGGGGTTTGACCGTGCGCAAAAAACGTCGGCCACCGATAAACGCTCCGACCTGGCCTTTGGCCATAGTGGCTACACGGGCACCTATGTATGGGTTGACCCGGCCTACAACCTGGTTTACATTTGCCTTACCAACCGTGTTTATCCTGACGATGGTAAAATTTATGGCCCTGCCAAAGTAAACATCCGCCCTATGGTTTTAGACGCTGTTTATGATGCCATAACGGCCGGTGGCAAAAAGAATTGAATTAAAAAAACGGCAACTTGTCATCATAAAAAAAGCACGTCACTGCACCAAATTGGGCAATGACGTGCTTTATAAATCTGCTATGTTTTATTCCTGATTATATCAGGTTCACGCTACGGTTTACAAACTCGGTAAGTTCGCTGCCGGTTAATAAACCTTGCGAAAGCAGGGCCAGGTCAAACGCCTGTTTAGCTAACTGCGCTTGTGTGGCCTCGTCGCCGGTTTCTAAAATACGGCTCACCAGTTTGTGGTTGCTATTTACTACCACTTTATAGTTATCAGGCAGGTTGCCGTAAAAGCCCATGCCGCCACCCATCTGGGCCATATCTTTCATGCGGCGCATAAACTCGTCCATGGTTACGGTTACCGGTAATTCTTCAGGGCTTAAACTTTCCAGCTCAACCTTAAAGCCTGGTTTGGTAATGGCTTTTTCAAAAATACCTTTTACCTGGGTTTCCTGGTCGGCGGTTAACACCGTGGCCGGGGCGTCGTCTTTCTTAATCAGTTTATCGGCAACGTCTGCGTCCACACGTTTCAAGGAGGTTTTCTCCAGCTTTTGCTCTAACTGACCTACAAAATGGTTGTCGATAGGCGAGTTCATCACCAACACATCATAACCTTTTTTAGTGGCCGATTGTATAAACGAGTCTTGTTTAGATGGCTCGTTGGTGTACAGGTAAACCAGTTGTCCGTCTTTATCGGTTTGTACCGGCGCTACCTTCTCTTTGTACTCGTTCAGGGTAAAGTTTTCTTTGTTGGTGTTGGTTAACAACACAAAGTCTTTCGCTTTCTCCTGGAACTTGTCATCGCTGATGTAGCCATATTTTACAAACAGGCCAATGTCATTCCATTTTTCTTCGTAGGCTTTGCGGTCGGCTTTAAACAGCTCGCTCAGTTTATCAGCCACCTTTTTAGTGATGTAGGTGTTGATTTTTTTAACGTTGCTGTCGGCCTGTAAAAAGCTACGCGATACGTTCAGCGGGATGTCCGGCGAGTCAATTACACCATGCAGCAACATCAAAAATTCAGGAACGATGTCTTTTACCTCGTCGGTGATAAATACCTGGCGCGAGAATAATTTGATTTTGTTACGCTGAAAATCAAAATCGTTCTTCACCTTAGGGAAGTACAATACCCCAGTCAGGTTAAACGGATAATCCACATTCAGGTGAATCCAGAACAGGGGGTCTTCCGAAAACGGATAAAGCTCTTTGTAGAAAGCCAGGTAATCTTCGTCCTTCAGTTCAGACGGAGCCTTGGTCCAGATAGGGTTGGTTTCGTTGATGATGTTGTCGGTCTCAACGCTGGTATATTTTGGTTTGCCTTCTTCGTCCTCGCCGTCAGGTTCCTGCTCAGTTTTAGTGCCGAATTTAATAGGCACGGGTAAAAACTTAGCATATTTATCTAAGATTTCCTGCAGCTTAAATTTGCTTACAAACTCTTCCGACTCCTTGTTCACATGTAAAATTACATCAGTACCGCGGGTGGTACGGTTGCCTTCGGTAATCTCGAACTCGGTGCTGCCATCGCAAATCCAGCGGGCAGGCTCGGCACCATCCTGGTATGACAGGGTTTGGATTTCTACTTTATCAGCCACCATGAAGGCCGAGTAGAAACCTAAACCAAAGCGGCCGATGATTTCGTTCGCATCCTTGGCCTCTTTAAATTTCTCCATAAACTCGGTAGCGCCCGAGAAAGCAATCTGGTTGATGTATTTTTTAATCTCATCAGCCGTCATACCCAAACCGTTATCCGAAATGGTGATGGTTTTGGCAGCCTCGTCATACGAAACCTCTACCTGCAACTTACCCAGCTCGCCGTTGTACTGACCTAACGACGACAAGCGTTTAATTTTTTGAGTAGCATCTACAGCGTTCGAAACCAGTTCGCGTAAAAATATCTCGTTATCAGAGTAAAGGAATTTCTTAATAATCGGAAAAATGTTCTCGGTGTGAATCGAAATCGTGCCTTTTTCTTGCATATGCTTATTTTTTAGATGTGATAGTCTGTTTAACTTCCCCTTTATATCAATGGGTATACCAATGGACGGGAGGTTGTCAAATTGTCAGGCCGAGCCCGAGCCAAGTCCCCCAGCCCCCTAAAGGGGAAGTTGGAAGCGCCTCAAATCCCCATTCTTAGGGAAAGAGCTTATGAAAGGTATATCATAACAATTTACAATATCATCCCGGCAATCAGCCACGAAGCTTTCTTATTGTTTGAGAGACGATATAACGCTGTTTCCAACAGGTAGTTAATGCAACTGCCGTTTGATGTACTAGTTGTGCAATGGCATAATCAAAAATAAAATTTGCATAGTTTCATACTTATCTTTAATTTAGTAGTCGTAACTACTATTTATTAATCATGTCAAATCCAACACAATTAAGCTTTGTATCATTACAGGTTAGTGATCTAGAAGCATCCGGAAAATTTTATACTGAAGTTTTAGGCTTCAAAAAAGTTGCGAAATCACCGCCTGATGCTGTCGTATTCGAACAGCAAAACGGAGCTGCTTTCGCTATCCGTAAACCCATGATTGAGCTTAACAAAGCCAATCTGCTGGGGTGGGGTGTAGCCATTTGGTTTGGTATAGGTAATCTGGATTCTTTTTTAGAACGAAATCAAGGTAAAATATCCATCGTAAAAGATATTCACCCTACGCCGTTCGGCAGGATACTGGTAATAGCAGACCCTGATGGCTATGCAATCACTTTGCAGGAAACCAAAGAAGATTAATGACAAGGCCAGGAGGCGGTCACTATATGGCCGCCTCTTGCCCTTGCTCCTCACGGGCTGAGTAAACTACAGTTAGCACAAATAGCTAAGTTGTGTATTGCTGACGTTGTCCGGTTAGTAATTTTGGGCATCTGTTTTTAAAGAACAATCAATACGTTTGCTGATAAAGGGAGATAAACAAAATGAGGGAAGACGAACGCCCGGTATTTTCTTATACCGAACCTGAAGAAAACAGCGGTTATCTGCTTTGGCAGGTAACCATGCAATGGCAGCTAAACATGAACCGGGCACTTGGGAAAATAGATTTAACTTTAACCCAGTTCTCTTTAATGGCAGGTCTGTACTGGTTGAGTAAAAAGCAGCAAACGGTTACCCAGCAACAACTGGCCGATTATGCAAACACCGACAAAATGATGACTTCTAAAGTGTTGATGGTTTTAGAAAAAAAACAACTCTTAGAGCGCGTCAAAGACCCGGACGATAGTCGTGCCAAGCAATTGAAAATTACTGTTAAGGGTACTGATCTGTTACGGGAAGCGTACCAGGCTGTAAAACAAGTAGACGACGTTTTTTTTGCTAACGTGATAAAGGACAAGCCTGTGTTTGACGATTTATTGCTTAGGTTGATTAAGTAGCGAGCCCCCCGACCCCCTAAAGGGGGAGTTTCTGATTAAGATGTTGATTTACTCGGACATTATAACGCCTGACATACCTATCAGCGGGCCACAAGCCAGGAGGCTTGCGGCAGCGGTGAGTCTGAACCGGAATCAAGCTAGAATTTTAGGAATTTACACAATCATTTTTAGCTTTCAAAAGTCCTCCCTTCCGAGTAGGATTTCGATGAAGCAATACTTCTGCTCCCCCTTTAGGGGGCTGGGGGGCTGTCATCCTCCTCGGCTTCGGGCGAAAGTCGGGCGGCACATGGTGGCCAGTGCACCGGCAAAGGCATTTTAGATTTTGCTGAAGCGATGTCCGTAGCGGCGAAGCAAGGGCAAAATATAAGGAGCCTTTGGTGCTGTCCGGCTTTGCAGGGCAAAGGCAGGTGCAGCAGAGAAGCAAGCGGGAGGTGACTTGATTTTTTGGTTACTTTTGTA
>CAXYKR010000003.1:0-12319 GCA_964277815.1 uncultured Mucilaginibacter sp.
TGTTGGCAAAAGACACCATGGTTTTAGCTATTTTTTCGCAGCTGGTGATAGTTTTCTTGAAATCGAGCGAAACACCTTCTCCCTCTAAAATCAGCCTCTTAATGTTCATTTGTTATTCTCCTGCTGCGGGTTTATAGGGTTTAAAAATTTCCATCCATCTGTCTGTTTTGCTCAACGGCTCAAAACCAAATTGCTGGTAAAGGCCATGTGCATCTGCCGTGGCTAACGACCACCGCCTCAAGTTACTCAACTCCGGATGCCGGGTAATGTTTTGAATAAGCCATTTTGAAAGGCTGCGCCTGCGATAGGGCTTCAGAACAAATATATCACAAACATAGGCAAAAGTGGCCCTGTCGGTAACTACACGGGCAAAAGCGCATAATTGTTGTTGATGATAGATGCCGAAACAAAGCGAATTGCTGATGGCTTTCCTTAAAGTATCAGGTGCTATACCTTTTGACCAGTACGACTCATGCTCCAGGAATTGATATATAACGTCAAAATCCAGCAGCTTATTATCAGTAGATATACTAAAACCTTGCTCTAAAAAGTAATTATCGTTTACAAAAGTTTTGTACATGGTAGTGCAGGTTTACGTCACTAATATATAACATTAACCGTACGCTGTAAGGCAGGTATGATACTTTTTACGTTGGCAGTATCAGCAGGTTGTACAAAAATTAAGTGGTTTTTGAGTCTAACGTAAACAAAGTCAGCGAAATGTTGTTAAGAGGGGAAACAACAAATAACAAGATCTTATGAAAAAGCAATTTTTGAGTTTTGCCTTTATAACGGCAATAGTAGCTTCGGTAGCTGCAGGATGCAGCTCGGAGCGTGCAGCCAGCGGTAGCGGCGACAGTACCAAAATGGACTCGACCGGTACCATGTCTACCCCAATGTCTGATTCTACAGCGCGCGACACATCACGCACTACAGATACCACCAGAACTAACCCACCGCAATAATGCAAAAAGGCCCTCCAAAAAAATGGAGGGCCTTTATATTATCTGTCACGTCCTGAAAAAAGTTGACAAAAAAAAGTCAACAAGATGAGTTATAAAGTAATCAAAGTAAAAAGCGGGTCCCCGCAGAACAAGTACAGCGAGGCCTTTCGGCGTTCGGTGGTAGCCGAATATGAGAAAGGGCTTTTGAACAAAGACCAGCTCCAGGCGAAGTATGGTATAGGCGGCAACTCACGGATATTGGATTGGTGCCGCAAGTATGGTAAATTGCACTACCCAAAAGCAGGAACCCCAATCCGCCCGATGAAAGATCCACGAAAGCAACGCATTAAAGACCTGGAAAAAGAGTTAGCAGAGGCTAAGCTCAAGCTAATTGCTTATGAAAAACTGATTGAGATTGCCGAACAAGAAGAAGGGATCAGCATCTTAAAAAAAGACGGAGCCAAACAATCCGGGAGCTTGCCAGAACATACCCAAGACAAGTAAGTATGTTCTGTGCGTTGTTTGGCTATAGCAAACAAGCCTATTACAAAGCGCAAACCCAGTGTCTCATAGTAACAGACCTGCGTCAGCGCACCAAAAAACTGGTGCTTAGCCTGCGCCATCAGATGCCCAGGCTGGGCACGCGCAAGTTACACTACCTGCTTAAAGAAGAACTGGGCATGGGTAGAGACAAGCTATTCAGTCTGCTTAGGAACGAAGGCTTGTTGATCTGTAAAAGAAGGCGTTATACGGTTACGACCAACTCCAGGCACTGGATGCGCAAGTATCCTAATTTGATCAAAGACATCGCACTTGTGCGTCCTGAACAGGTCTGGGTAGCTGATATTACGTATATCGACACCAGCCAGGACGGCCACGGCTATCTGCATTTGATCACAGATGCTTATTCCAAGCAAATCATGGGTTATGAGCTCTGCGGAAACATGGAAGCCGCCTCTACACTAAAAGCCTTACAGATGGCAATAAAAAACAGGAAATATCATGATCAGGCACTCATACATCATTCTGATCGGGGATTACAGTATTGCAGTAAGCTTTACACAGATTGCCTGAAAGCTAATGGCATCACCATCAGCATGACCCAGAATGGCGATCCATATGAAAACGCTATTGCTGAACGGGTGAATGGCATTCTTAAGGATGAGTTTGGCTTCTCGCAGCAAATAGGCAACATCAGCCAAGCCATGCAGCAGGCTGCTCAAAGCATCAGTATTTATAACCATAGCAGACCGCACTTAAGCTGCCATATGCTCACTCCGGTACAGATGCACCGGCAGAAACAAATCAAAATTAAGTCCTACAACAAAAAAGCTCAAACATCCTTGGTGGATGTTTGAGCTTTTTTAACAATGTTTGTGCAAACATAAAATAGTCAACCTTTTTCAGGACGTGACAATCAGGCAATCGTACGTTTGCCGGTAATTACTTTTCTAACCTGGTAGGTTTTCTTATTCTGCGATTCAAAGTACGTCCGTACATTCACCTCTGCCAAAATACCTAAGGTGATGAGCTGAACACCTCCCAACAAAAATATAAGGCCTAAAATCAGCAATGGCTTTCCCCATATATCGTGTCCTAAAAGCTTAAGCACCAACAGGTAAAAGTTAATCAAAGCGCCTAAAAAGAAAGCGATAAAACCTATGCTGCCAAACAGGTGCATTGGCTTCTGAATATACTTCCGGAAAAAGACCATGAGTATTAAATCGCTGATTACCTTAAAGGTACGATTAATACCATACTTGGATTTACCGTGTATACGCGCATGGTGCTTTACATCAACCTGAGTAATACGCGCGCCTTGTAACTTAGCTAGTACGGGGATGAAGCGGTGCAGTTCTCCGTATAAGCCCAAATCTTCAGCAATTTCGCGGCGAAATATTTTCAAGGTACAGCCGTAATCTTTGATGTAAACACCTGTCATGCGCCTGATGAGGGCGTTGGCAATTTTGCTTGGTATTTTGCGCAACACCATACCATCTTGGCGGTTAGCCCGGTTACCGGCTACCACATCCCAGTCCTCATCCTTTAGCTTTTGCAGCATGAATGGAATGTCGCTCGGGTCGTTTTGCAAATCGCCGTCTAACAGGGCAATATATTCGCCGCTGGTGTGGTCAATACCGGCGGTCATGGCTGTACTTTGGCCATAGTTTTTACGCAGTTCAACTAACTTGATGCGTTCGTCGGCGTGGGCAATAATCTCGCGGCGGGTGCCGTCTTCCGAGCCGTCGTCAACAAAAATTACTTCGTAATCAATAGCCGGTAGTGCTTTTCTAATTTCTTCTATCAGAGGTTTAATATTTTCCTCTTCGTTCATTACAGTTATAACAACTGATAGTTCCGGCATGGCTGTGTAGTTTATTAAAGCCTACAAAGATAGCTATTTTAAGCACTTACGAAATACCGCTAAGGGTGCCGTTTCATTTCGTTGCGTCGCATCGGCATGGCATCAATGGTACCGTATAGTTTTCGTAAGGTGATAGGTTCGGTTGAAGTAAGTTTATCGCCGCCATCCTTACCCACCAGTATGGCTGTAAATCCGGATTTAAGTTTTCGCTTAGTAAACGCGTCCGTGTAATTGTTTTTGTAATATACCTTTACCTCAATGTCGCGTTCTTTTAACCCTTCAGCATCCTGGCGCAGGTATTTGAGTTGCTGTTGCATTTTAGGATTGGTTTCTGCATCAGCATAAAGTAATAGCTGCCTTTTTTCCTGAAATTGATTGGGTAATGCCATTAGTAAACTCAATAAAAGAATCATCATAACAAAGGCATCAGCAAAGCAATCAGATTGTTGCTGGTTTATTTTAATGCATCAAAACTGTATTTGGCCGTGCTCCAAAAATCATCAAGCGCAATAATGCGGGGTTTAAAAAATGAAATAAGGGCGGGCCAGTCGTTGCGGTTAAACACACTGGCATTATCCAGCGTTTTGTAAATACGGCTCACGGTTTTGCCATACTCGTCGGGCATATGCAGGCTCCATTCCCATTCTTCATCCAGTGTACTGGTTAAAACGGTTTTCAGCTCTTCAAACTGCTCAAAAAATAGTTCCTGTATGCCCGGGTCGGGATGCGATAGCTCTATTGCAATATAGGCCAACCGGTTGTCGGTCTGCATTTTAAAATACAGGTGTTTGATGCCTGTTTTATAGTTGACCCAGTTTATTTTTAGCCCGTCGGCCGATAGCTGCGGCGACAGGTACTGGCCAAAGATTGTCCAGAACGCTTGTCTTAACTGTGATGCCTGTTCTTTCGAATACATGAAATTAATTAATAATTAGATAACGGTGATGCGCAAAAAAGTTTGATATTGGCCGGCTAAAGCCAATCATCTATGAAATTACTTGCCACCATATATCTTTTAGGTTGCCTGCCGTTAGCCGGTGCATTGCTGCCCAATCATACTGCATTTTGCCCAAACACTGCAAAAGTAAATATTAGCAGTGATGTTGCCGATAGCACTTACAGTACTACCGGTTTGTTCGCCCAGGGCATGCATCCCAAACTTATCAGTAAGCAATTTGAGTTTACAGAAGGCCCGGCGGCAGATAACCAGGGTAATATATTTTTTACCGACCAGCCCAATAACGCCATCTGGAAATACGATGTAAACGGTAAGCTAAGTAAATTTGCTGATAGCGCGGGCCGCTCTAACGGGATGTATTTTGACCGACAAGGAAATCTGGTTACCTGTGCTGATGCCAACAACGAAATTTGGCGGTTTAACCGGATGGGCAAACGCACGGCCACTTTACTAACCGACCTGAATGGCAAAAAATTTAACGGCCCTAACGATTTATGGATTGATGCCAAAGGTGGCATCTACTTTACCGACCCATATTACCAGCGCCCATATTGGACACGTACCACCACTGAACTGGACAAAGAGAAGGTGTATTACCTGCCAGCCGGAAGTAAGCAAGCGCGGATAGCCACCACGCATTTGCAAAAGCCCAATGGCATTGCAGGCACCCGCGACGGTAAATATTTATACGTGGCAGATATACGAGCCAACAAAACATACCGGTTTAGCATTGCCGCCAACGGCGATTTGACCAACCCGCAGGTTTTTATCAATAAGGGTTCTGATGGTATGACGTTGGATGAGCAGGGGAATGTTTATTTAACCGGCAGCAAAGGCGTGTATATTTTCGGCCCAGACGGCAAGCAAATCGGGTTGATTATTATCGCCGAGCCTTGGACGGCCAACGTTTGTTTCGGCGGACGCGATGGTAAAACACTTTTCATTACTGCATCAAAAGCCGTTTATACCTTTGAGATGAAGGTAAAAGGCAATAAAAAAAACGCCTCAGGACAGTTGTAACCGGCTGAGGCGTTTAGTGTTATGTGTGCTCTTGGTTAATTTACCTGGGCGGTTTGAGTTGATTTAGCGCTTTTAACGTATTTGTTCAACCACTCGTTTTGTTCCCATAGTTTGTGCAATAGGTTTTCGCGGCCGCGATAGCCGTGGGCCTCGTAAGGTAAAAACACAAAACGTACGGTGCCACCAAAACCTTTAACGGCGGCAAACAAACGCTCGCTGTTGATAGGGTAGGTGCCGGTATTGTCATCTGCATCGCCATGTATCAGCAATAAAGGCGTTTTAATCTGGTTTGCAAAACTAAACGGACTCATGTCATAGTACAATTTCGGGTCGTCCCAGTAAGTGCGTTCCTCGTTCTGGAAACCGAATGGGGTTAGTGTACGGTTGTAAGCACCGCTTTCGGCCAAACCGGCTTTAAACAGGTTGGTGTGCGCCAGTAAGTTTGCGGTCATAAACGCACCATAGCTATGGCCGCCCACGGCCACACGGTTGCGGTCGCCAACGCCTAAATCTGCCAGTTTGTTGATAGCTGCGGTGGCGTTCATGGTTAACTGCTCCACAAAGGTGTCGTTCGGCTTTTTGCCGTCGCGGGCCACAATCGGCATCGAGGCGTTGTCCAACACGGCATAACCCTGCGTTACAAAAAATATGGGGCCACCCGGATTAATAGTAATAAAGCGGTCTTTAGAACCTCTGATTTGGGCAGCATCATCAGCTGAGTTAAACTCCGCTGGATAAGCCCAAATAAGAACCGGCAGCGGTCCGTTTTTCTCTTTATTGTAACCTTTAGGCAGATACAAATCGCCGGTCATATCCACACCGTCCGAGCGTTTGTACTGAATTTTTTGCTTGGTTACACCCTGCATTTGCGGGTATGGGTTAGTAAACGACGTGATTTTTTGGTCGGCCATACGCAGCACCAGATTTTTGATGTAGTAGTTAGGCACCTCGGTCTGCGTTTCGCGGCGAGTAACCAAAACTAATTTGTTCGGGTCAATCACATCCGTCACATACTCATATTGGCCCTCATTGCAACGCCAGATAATTTCGTTCTTTTTGGTGTTCAAATCAAACTTAGCCAAAAAGGGTAAGTCTCCTTTAGCGGATGAGCCGGTGATGTTATTCATCAACAACTTAGACCCGTTATCCACGGTGATGATAACATCGCGGCCAAACTTGTTCTTGTCGGTAACGGGTTCGCCGGGATTACCGTAAACGTCGGTTTGGTTGCGGTCCCATAATTTTTCGAGCTTGCCGGTGCCTGGGTTAAAGCGGCTTACCCGGGTGCTTTGTTTAGAGCGCAAGCCCTCATATACCAAAGCCAAATCAGCATTGCCCCATTGCACGTTACGGAAGCGTTGCTCGGTTTTAAATAACTCTTTAGGTTCGGCAGTAAACGGCGCACTTAATGCGTAAACAGCATCATGAAAGTCTACCTTTTTACGTATTAATCCGCTATCTAAAGGCATGGCCCAGGTAAGTGTGGCCGGTTCGTCGTCGCGCCAGTCAAAGCTGCGCGGTATGTTTTGCATATTGTCATAACCTGATGGCCTTACCTCGCCTGAAGGCAGGTTGGCCACCGTTTTAAGCACTTTGCCACTCAAATCTGTCACAGTGACGGTCGACGGGAAGCCTCCGGCTGTTACCAGGTAGGAGAAAGGCTTGTGTAGGGTACGTACCAGCATATATTTTTTATCTGGCGATAGTGATGTAGATGCATAGATAGCCGGTTGGCCTACCGGCGTTTCTACGCCATTTTTGTTGAGTACCAGCTGCGAAGTGCCGTAAAATTCAAAGAGTTTTTCATCGTATGGCGACTTAATCAAATCCTGATAGGTAACGCTCGGGGCCGATTTACCCAGGTTTTGTTGCACTACAGGTCCGGTAGGAGTAAGCAGTTTTGCCGGCGCCATAGTAGCCGGTTTAACAATAACTTTATAAAGCAGCGTACCATTATCTACCCAGGTAGCACCGCCGCCCATAACATTATTGAGTGGCTGCTTGTTTATTTTGGTAGCCTTTTGTGTGGCAACGTTGATAACGTATAAATCAACCCCCTTGGCGTTGGTTTGTAACACAGCCAGTTTAGATTGGTCGGGGCTCCAAGATGCGCCGCCAACATTTAAGCCAGCCGGCAAACCGGTAATGGTGTAGGTTTTGCCCGTTTTGATGTTTTTAAGGCTTAGCCCGCTAAACGAAACCACCTGACGACTGGGCGCAAAGTTATTGGGATTGATACGCATACCCGCAATGCGCATTTCGGGACGTGCCAGCTCTTCTACCGACGGCAAAGCGTTACGTTCGCTCAGCAACATCCACTCGCCTTTACCATCAATATTTACTGATGGGGTAGGTTTGGCCAGGAGCAGGTCGGTCATGGCCTGGGGCGGTTTTTGATATACCACGGCATCCTGGGCATTTGCCCATAAGCCGGTAGTGATGAACAAAGCGCACAAAAAGGATTTTTTCATACAGATTTAGTTAAATGAGTAGTTTGCTGATTTGAATTTAACTAAATCTGAGACAATGGCATGATTCCAAGCCTTGTGCATCGTCTTTTTTACACAAAATGAGATTTGGCAGAAAACAAGTGGCTTAAAGTTGCGTTAATTTGGCCAGGTATTGCGCGAATTCGTCTTCATACAAAATCTCTACTTCAAAACCTGCTTTGGTAGCAATGTCATTCAGCGTATTCATGTCAACATATAACCAATTAAACCAATCGGTTTTCAGCCCTTTGTACTCGTATTGATAAGCAATTTGCCCATAGTAACCGCTTTCGGGCAGTTTGCCTTCGTAGAGGTAAGTTACATCCGATGAATCAAAAAGCACTTGTCCACCTTCGGCCAGCAGGCTTTTAAAGTGTTGCAGCAGTTTTTCCAATCCTGATAAATCGCCAGCCAAGCCAATACCATTCATCAACATCAGCAAAGTATCATATCGTTGGCCGGTAAACGTAAATACATCCGCTTGCAATGCCTCTTTAACGCCTCGTTGCTGCATCACCTCAACCGCAAGCGGCGAAATATCCAAAGCCGTTACCTCATAGCCGCGCTCCTGCAGCTCGAGTGCATGACTACCTGCTCCGGCGCCAATATCCAGTACCCTGCCGCGGCACTCGTTCAGGGCCGACCATTCTAAATCGGGCATGTCGTCTTCTACCCTGAAATAAGCTTCGATAGGCATGGGTTCCTTAGGGCCATATTGGTTATGTATCCAAAGTTTACCCGGTGTTAATTGGTGATGGTAATCGTATATTGCCTGGCCAAGGATATCTTTCATGCGGCAAAGTTAAATCAAACCAGCGTTTTTTAGCAGGAGTAAGGCAAAGTACCACGGTGAATAATCCTTTAGCTATATTTACAGCACTACTATGCTTCTTACCACCAATTTATTGTTGCCATCAGCCATCATAATTACCGGGATGGCATTGAGCGTGATTTTTAAAAAGCTAACCCTACCTGCAGCCCTAACCGGTGGTATATGTGCAGTGCTGCTTACGCTGAGTGCTGGCTATACCGGACTGATACTGATGACGGTATTTTTCTTGCTGGGTACACTATCGACAGCATGGCAAAAAGAGAAGAAACAACGCTTAAAAGCTGCCGAAGCCG
The DNA here is from genome assembly GCA_964277815.1 of uncultured Mucilaginibacter sp. GTDB lineage: Bacteria > Bacteroidota > Bacteroidia > Sphingobacteriales > Sphingobacteriaceae > Mucilaginibacter. The sequence goes on from CAXYKR010000003.1 coordinate 8,902, forward strand.
ACGGCGGTCGGCGCAAGGCGGGGCAGGTGCTGGCTAATGCCGGTGTAGCGGCTATAGCGGGAGCATTAGCACTAATATTTCCGTCAATTATTGATTACTGCCGCTTGATGATAGGCGCCTGTTTTGCTGCGGCCACGGCCGACACGCTGGCGTCTGAATTAGGTATGGTTTACGGTCGCCGGTTTTTAAACATCAGCACATTTAAGGCAGACCAGCCTGGATTAGACGGCGTAATAAGTTTGGAAGGCACTTTGATTGGCCTGGCAGGCAGCGCGATTATTGCCGCTATTTATGCATTCGGCTTTGGTTTTAATAGGCACTTCTTCATTTTGTTGGCTGCCGGCACTTTAGGAAACTTAACCGACTCTGTTTTAGGCGCTGTTTTAGAACGAAAAGGCGTGTTGCAAAACGATGCGGTAAACTTCTTAAATACTTTAGTAGCATCTGTATTTGCGGTATTGCTTGAGCTTTTGCTTCGCTAAGAAAAGCATAAAAACAAAATAAGCGACGCTCTAAAACGCCGCTCATATGATATGGTAAATTTATTTCTGTTTATGGTTGACCACCGCCACCGGCTGCACCGTATACTTGTCCGGTTGCATAACTGGCATCGCTGGCCGCTAATTGCACATAAATCGAAGCTAACTCCACCGGCTGACCCGGACGACCCAGCGGTGTTTGCCCGCCAAACATTTTCAATTTTTCTTGGGTAGCACCGCCGCTTACTTGCAATGGAGTCCAAATGGGGCCTGGCGCTACTCCGTTTACCCTGATGCCTTTTGGCCCTAATTGCTTAGCCAACGATTTTACAAAATTCATGGTTGCCGCTTTGGTTTGGGCATAATCGTACAAATCCGGAGATGGGTCGTAAGCCTGCTCAGAGGTGGTACCTATGATGGCCGAACCCGGTTTTAGATGCGGTAAAGCTGCTTTGATAATCCAGAACGGTGCGTAAATATTGGTTTTCATGGTGGCATCAAAATCTTCGCTGGTAACATCTAAAATGGACTGGCGTGATTGCTGACGTGCTGCGTTACTTACTACAATGTCCAATCCGCCTAATCCGTTAACCGTTTCTGATACTAAACGCTGACAGAAAGCCTCGGTACGTAAATCGCCGGGAATGGCTACTGCTTTACGTCCGGCAGCTTTGATTAGTGCAACAACTTCTTTGGCGTCTGCTTCTTCGGCCGGTAGATAGTTGATGGCTACGTCGGCGCCTTCGCGGGCATAAGCAATAGCCGCAGCGCGACCCATGCCCGAATCGCCCCCGGTAATCAGTGCTTTACGCCCGGCTAAACGGCCTGAACCTTTGTAGCTGGTTTCGCCATGGTCGGGTTTGGGGTCCATCTGACCGGCCAGTCCCGGCCATGGCTGTGACTGGCCTCTGAATGGTGGTTTAGGATACTTGCTGGTTGGGTCTTGCAGGGTAGGGCCTGCCGCGCCGCCTATATTCAGTTCGTCACCTTCGGCGGCAAAAACAGGGGCAATAGCCGTGGCTGCTAATCCGGCTCCAAGTCCGCCAATAAGCATGCGCCTGTTTAGTTTATCTTTTTCGTTCATTTTAGTTAAGTTATTTAATAATTATTAAAATAACTCAACCATTATTAATTGGTTTTTAATGATTTGTCTTTTTTACAACCAGTGCGTTTGCAATCTATGTCGGATTATCTCCAAACCTTGTAAAAGCAAAAAAGCCGCTCAAGAATATCTTGAGCGGCCTTCAACAAAATTCGTAATTGTTATTATTTACCTGCGGCAGGCACTACTTTATTGAGGTCAACTACGCTATTCAAATAAACCTCGACATTAGTATATCCGTTGCCATTTTTAGCCAGCTTTGTAGCATCAGCTGCACTACGCGGGTTAAGGCCATGTTGTGTTTCGTAAGCGTCGGGCATGCCATCATTATCGCTGTCTTTGTATGGTGTACCTTTATAATCCGGGTAACCACCAACCTGAGCCGGGTCGGTAATGATACCTTGTTTGTAGGAGTCGTCAGGCAAGCGGTGCTTAATGTACTCTTTGCCTTTACTGTTAGTGGTGCCCTCTACATAAATAATTTTACCGGTTTTTACCACTTTTGTAATGCGGTTATCTACGGCGTCCCGCTTAGGCAGGGTAGCGCCCACGTTATCCAACACATAAGCATAAGCATCGTTAGCAGACAAAGTTTTTACTTTCGCCATCGGAAAGGGTTTGTCAGACCGGATACTGTCGGTATATCGTCCGGCATCCGGCATCTCGCCAATTTGTATACCGCCGTCCCAGTTGTTTTTGGTAACGCGCTCGTTGCCTTCCATAATGTTGCCGTTGGCATACACCCGGCCAAATAAAGCTGATTTATCTTTGGCCCGACCCGATTCCGGCTTTAAAATGCGATGACCGATAGGCTTATCTAACGGGGTAATTGGTCCCGGTTTATAGTAATTGTTGATGAAGTTAAATAACGAATTGTTATCGCCGCCATCAGCACTGCGATTCCACCAGTTAAACACCACATTGTTCACGAAGCCAAAATCGCCATACATGCCGATAGATGGGTTACGGGCAATATTATTGGCCCAAAGGTTACGCATAAACGTGCTGTTTAAGCCACCAATTGTACTGCCGAAGGCATGATTATACGTATCTAAAGCTTCTGAAAATATGGAGTTCTGAATGGTGACATTTACGGTTGGCATTTTTTCCTGCTTGGCGCCGTTGCGGTCGTAAACATGGCGGTAAATGGACATGTTTTCGTCCAGTCCCCAGCTTGCAGATACGTGGTCGATGATGATGTTACCCACCGGGTTGCCACCCAAGGCATCATCCCTACGGGCCACATTGGTAGCGCCCCGTCTAAAACGCATGTAACGGATAACCACGTCATGGGTATTAATCCAAACGCTTTCGCCGGCTATACAAATGCCATCACCGGGTGCGGTTTGGCCTGCTATGGTGATGTACGGAGCGCGGATGATAACCGGACTCTTTAAACGGATAATACCGGCTACGTTAAAAACAATAACGCGTGCGCCACCCTGCTCGCAAGCTTCGCGGAATGTGCCCGGACCTCGGTCGGCCAAACTGGTAACTACAAACACTTTACCGCCGCGGCCACCCGGTGTAAATGCGCCGCCACCCTCTGCTCCCGGAAAAGCGGGTATCTTAGCTTGAGGCAAATCCGATGGTTTGGCTGCCCATGGCACGTAGGGTTTGCCTGACTTTTCATCGCGCTGAATGATGGGCAAGGCCTTTTGCCAGGCAGCATCAGATGAGCGTTGCTCCTGAGCAAAAGCCGAGTCGGCAACGGCCTGCACGGCTGGTGGTATAACGGGATATTGCGCACGGGCGTACTGGCTGGCGCACAAAGCAGCAGCTACTACAAAAAAGCCTGCTAAATTTTTCTTCATTTTTAATTGATTGAAGTATTCAC
>CAXYKR010000004.1:0-2558 GCA_964277815.1 uncultured Mucilaginibacter sp.
TATTTTTAATAAGGGTTAGCCGATAAACAACTTTTCAGCTGAAGGCTGTTGGGTTGTTGTTTGACGGTTATTTCGCCAGACGGTTCGATAACAATCAGCCCCATGGCTTCAAATGCTTTCAGCCAACGCTGCATCGGTAAAACCTTCCATTTTTGCCGGTAACGTGTGGCGTTCTCAATTATTGAATTGAAATGGTTTAAAGGCGGGTCATACTTGTCGTGGTATTGATGGAGCACATAATCATTTACAAATAGCTGCTCTACCCCTGCCTCATGAAAAGCCATGGCAAAATCAGTATCCTCAGCACCATACCCCGTAAAAGATTCGTCGAAGCCGCCAATTTTGTCAAATGTTTGTTTTTGTATAGCGAATATTAAAGACCAAAACTGTAAATGGTGGACGGGCTGACCTGCTTGTATATCTTTCCGGGCAGGGTGAGTTACGGCATTGCCTTTCAATTCTTCATAAATTCCTGAATCGGGTAACAGAGGCAAGTATAAAGGATAAGCGGCAATAACATTACTTGCCTGCAACCTCATCAGCATATTTGCAAACAGCGTTGGTGACACAATACAGTCTACATCTATAAAGATGACATTGCTGGTTGTTGTGGCAGCAATACCTCTGTTGCGTGCTGCTGCTAGTGGCAATGCATCTAACTCATTTAGCTCCAGTGTATTTACATTCAACCCATCAGGAGCTAAAAATCCGTCAGGTTTATCCATAAATACGATTTGTATATCGCTGGGAAGAATAGTTGATACTTGAATAGAGTCTAAAAGATTAGTTAATTGCTTTAGTCTACCTTTTACAATAATGACCACGCTAAATTCACGCATACCAGTCTCTCATTTTTTGCGCAATAGCCTTAGGCGCTGCAGCATTTACCAAATTATTGCTCAACGGTTTGAATGTTCTTGCTTCTTTTATAATGGCTTGCCACTGTTGTGCATTAAAATTTTCCTGCGCTAACGAAGCAACCTGCTTTTCGGCTAACACTTGGGCATGTACGGCTTGCTCGTCGTACGGTCTGCGCTCCGGAAGCAAAATCAAACGTTTATTTAGAGACAAAAGCTCAGCAACCGTGTTTTGACCGGCTGCCGAAATAACTATTTCTCCGGCAATTACTTCACTGATATCTTTAACCTGACCGAGCTGAATGCAGTTTTTGCCTAAATCATAACTTTGTTTATTACCAATAATTACAAAATGCGTGTTCTCATCCGCTGTCATGTTTTTAAGCACCTGTATATCGTAATTATCATAACCTAACAAAATGGTTACCTGACTGCTGTCGGAAAGTCTACTTCGAGTACGGTTTTGACCGGCATACTTTGAAAGATATCCGATGTAATAGGTTTTTGACGCAAAAGGATAGGTTGCCTGTTCGAGGCAGGCCGGAAAATGAGCGATAATATGCTCGGCCAGCTCATGAGCAAAAATCTGCGTCGGGTCGTTCATCAAATTTCCGGGCAGATGTATTAAAACAACAGGTACGCCCATGCCGCGAACCATAATGGCCAACTCAGGAACACCATCGCAATAAAAAGCTTTGGGCTGATAATGTTCTATGGCTTCAGCCAGTGCTCTTGCGCGCCCTGCCGGCTCAATGGCATAGGGTGTAACCTCAAAAGCTTTTGAAAACGTATGTTCCGGTACCTCATATTCAACCGGATACTTAGGGGGGAGTTCGAGTACCGTAACATTAAGCTCTTGTTGCAGATACGTAGTTATTTTGCTGTTTGTAGTAACAGCTATCACCTCAAAAAACGCCGATAACTCAGGGTAGAGCATATTAAACGTTGCCCGATGCCCGTTTCCGTGTGCGTGCACGAAATAAAAAATTGATGGCTTACTCATGATACAGCCATTTGAGCAACGCTTTCATACAGCTTTACATATGCCTCAGACGTTTTTTTCATATCAAATAAAGCTGCAAAATCTCTGCATGCTTGCGGCTCTGCCTTTGCAGCTATATTTAAAGGGTCTATTAAATCCTCCCAGTTATGTGAATCAGCGGCAATGGCCACCTCTGAGTTGCGCAGTTCTGGCGGTATAGCGGTAGCAAATCCCACTACAGGTAAGCCACATGCCAGCATCTCCACGATGACTGTACCGAAAGGCTCTTCCCAGGTAGCGGTAGCTAAATATGCTGAAGCGCCTACCGCAAGCTCATTTAATTTTTGCTGATTAACATGAGCAATGTATTCAATACCGTCATTCAATTGTGGTTGCACAACGTTTTGAAAGTACTCCTTGTCGAAAATAGAACCGACAATCTTTAATGGCTTTTTTAAATGATTAGCCAGTTGTATAGCTGCCTCAACATTTTTTTCTTTGGTAATACGTCCGCACCATAACAAATAGCCATTAGCGCGTTCTGCTTTCATCTTCCATTTTTGCAGTGATGTTCCGATTAAAATCACTTCTACATTTTTGCCTAGTAGAGGCTGCCATTGTTTGCCCATCCGGCTCGAAACCGTAACAGGCCACGCCGGTGCATGCTTTAAAAAAAATTGGTACACCAATACAAATTTTTCTAATGGCGGAAGATGTAA
>CAXYKR010000005.1:0-13866 GCA_964277815.1 uncultured Mucilaginibacter sp.
CTAAATTTTGCGCCTTCAATTCGCGGTGAATATTAATCATGGCAATCTTAATCATGTCTGCCGCCGAGCCTTGTATAGGGGCATTGATGGCATTTCGCTCCGCAAAACCACGCACGGTGGCATTGGCCGAATTAATATCGCGGAGGTAGCGGCGGCGTCCCATCAGCGTTTTCACATAGCCATTCTCGCGGGCAAAATTCATGGTTTCGCTCATGTAATTTTTAATGCCCGAGTACTGCACAAAGTATTGCTCAATAATGTCGTTAGCCTCTTTGCGTGGTATACCCAAACTTTGCGATAAACCAAACGACGACTGCCCGTAGATAATACCGAAATTTACCGCCTTGGCATTACGGCGCATATCGCTGGTTACCTCGGTTAAAGGCACACCGTATACATTAGCGGCAGTGGCCGTGTGTATATCAAGGTTTTTAGCAAAAGCATCTAGCATGTTGGCATCTTTACTAATTTCGGCAATAATGCGCAGCTCAATCTGCGAGTAATCTGCCGATAGCAGCACATGGTCGGCATCGCGGGCAATAAATGCCTTGCGTACCTCACGGCCGCGTTCGGTACGGATAGGGATATTTTGCAAGTTGGGATTATTAGAGCTTAGCCTGCCGGTAGCAGCAATAGCCTGGTTATACGAAGTATGAATGCGGCCGGTTTTAGGATTAATCATCAACGGCAGGGCATCTACATAAGTAGACTTCAGCTTTAACAATTGCCTGAAATCTAAAATATCGCGTACAATATCGCTTTTGCTGGCCAGGGCCAGCAACACATCCTCGCCGGTTTGGTACTGGCCGGTTTTAGTTTTTTTAGCCTTAGGGTCGAGCTGTAGTTTTTCGAATAATACCTCGCCCAACTGCTTAGGCGATGATACATTGAATTTTACGCCAGCCTTTTCGTAAACGGTTTGCTCCAGACGGTTGATGTCGGTTTCCAGTTGTTTTGAAAAATCTTTCAGGGTTTGCTCATCCAGTTTTACACCTTCAAACTCCACGTCGGCCAAAACATAAATCAACGGATGCTCAATCTCGTTGATTAGCTTTTCGGCCTCAACTGCTTGCAGTTTGCCTTCAAAAACCTGCTTTAGTTGCAGGGTAATATCAGCATCCTCACCGGCATATTCTTTTACCTTCTCCACATCCACATCGCGCATGGTGAGCTGGTTCTTACCTTTAGGGCCAATCAGCTCGGTAATAGACACGGGCTTGTAGCCTAAGTAATTTTCAGACAAAATGTCCATGCCGTGGCGGGTATCGGGGTCCAGGATATAGTGAGCCATCATGGTATCAAACAGCTGGCCTTTAACCTCGATGCCATACCATTTCAATACCAGAATATCATACTTAATATTCTGCCCTACTTTGTTGATGGCTTCATTTTCGAGCACCGGTTTAAACTCGTGGGCAATGGCCCTGGCCTCTTCATCATTAGCCGGCACCGGGATGTACCAGGCCTCGCCGGGCTTAATGGCGAAGGAAAGACCTACCAGTTTACAATTGTTGGCATCAATACCGGTAGTTTCGGTATCAAACGTAATTTCTGTTTGTTGCTGCAGCAAGGCCAATAACTCGGCGCGTTTTTCGGGCGTATCTGTTAAATGATATTGGTGCGGTACGTTATGGATGTTTTTGGCTGCGGGTACATGCTCGGGCTCGGCAATGTCGGTTACATCAACGGTAATGGTACGTACTGTACCTGGGGCGGCACTGCTAAATAAATCCTGTTGTCCCGAAGTGGCTTTAATTTCGGTAATGCTAAAATCATCGCCAAAAACACGTCGTCCTAAGGTTCTGAACTCCAGTTCGGCAAATAGTGGTTCCAATAGTTCACGGCTTGGGGCGCAAATTTCCAGGCCTTCTTCGTCCAACTCTACCGGTGCATCCAGCAGTATGGTCGCCAGCTTTTTAGACATGATGCCCTGGTCGGCAAAGTTCTCCACGTTTTCGCGTAGTTTGCCTTTCAATTCATGGCTGTTTTTGATAATGTTTTCTATCGAGCCGTATTGCTTAATGAGCAGCTTGGCCGTTTTTTCGCCGATACCGGGGATGCCCGGAATGTTGTCTACCGCATCACCCCATAGACCCAAAATATCAATCACCTGGCAAACATCTTCTACCTCCCACTTTTCGCGCACTTCTTTCACGCCCATAATTTCAATGTCGCTACCCATGCGCGAGGGCTTGTAGATGAAAATATTGGGTGATACCAGTTGTGCAAAGTCCTTATCGGGTGTCATACAATAAACCTGGTAGCCTTGCTGCTCCGCTTTTTTAGCCAGTGTGCCAATAATATCATCAGCCTCGTAACCATCCGAAGTAATAACCGGGATGTTAAAGCCTAAAATCAGCTTAATTACATAGGGCATCGCCTTAGACAAATCTTCGGGCATGGCCTGGCGGTGGGCTTTGTATTGTTCAAAATCGGTATGCCGCTCGGTAGGGGCATCAGTATCAAACACCACGGCCATGTGCGTTGGGTTTTCTTTACGCAACACATCCAGCAGGGTATTGGTAAAGCCCATAACAGCCGAGGTATTTAAGCCGCCCGAGGTAAAACGCGGGTTTTTGCTCAGTGCAAAATGCGCCCGGTACATCAGCGCCATACCATCCAGGAGAAATAATTTCTTCATTGATTTAGATTATAATGAGATGATTGCGCAGCTAAAATGGAGATGATTACACCGATTTTATTCCGCACAATTTCATCAAAAACGTCGTTTAAAATACAACAGCAAAAATACAATTTAATGCCCGTAAACTTACCGCACCATTCACTAAACAAGGAACAGTATAAAGGTTTAAGTACTTGTTATTTCATCGGTGAAATCAATACAAAATCACACCTATCAAAATAAATTACCTAAAAGCGCAGTCGGGCACATGGTCGTTCACCATTCCGGTGGCTTGCATGTAGGCATAGCAAATGGTAGTACCAAAAAACTTGAAGCCACGCTTTTTCATGTCCTTGCTAATGGCATCTGATATATCGGTGCTTACGGGAATAGTGGCTGACTGGCTGACTATGGGTTTGCCGCCGGGCATAAAGCTGTACAGGTAGCGGTCGAACGAGCCAAACTCCTGCTGCACCTCGATAAAATGCCGGGCGTTAGCAATAGTAGCGTTAATTTTTAACCGGTTACGGATGATGCCGGCATCCTGCATCAGGCGCTCCACATCATCGGCAGTAAAGGCAGCCACGGTGTGTACATCAAAGTTGGCAAACGCCCTGCGGTAATTTTCGCGGCGGCGCAATATCGTAATCCAACTCAAACCGGCTTGGGCCGACTCAAGCACCAAAAACTCAAACAGTACTTTATCATCATGTACCTCTTTGCCCCATTCTTCATCATGGTACCGGGTATACAAATCGTCGCTGCCGCACCAGTGGCAGCGGATGGTTGAGGTTGAAGTTGCCATGTTTGATAAATGATGTTGCGCTAAAATGCTAATATTTTTATCAAAAACAAAAGGCAAACCTATCAAGATTTGCCTTTAAAAATTTCGGTTCTAACTGTTGCTTACTGCGCATTCAACTCATCCCAATACTCTACCGCACGGCGATAATGAGGGATGACAATGGAGCCGCCTACCAGGTTGGCAATCATAAATATCTCATTCATTTCGGCGTGATTTACACCGGCTTCGTGGCATTTGCCTAAATGGTACTTAATGCAGTCGTCGCAACGTAACACCATGCTGGCAACCAGGCCTAACATTTCCTTGGTTTTTACGTCCAGTGCGCCGTCGGCGTAGGTAGTAGTATCTAAGGCAAAAAAGCGTTTGATATTGGTATTGGCCGATTCCATAATCCTGTCGTTCATTTTGGTACGGTAGGAGTTGAAATCATCTATCAGTTGTCCCATAAAAATTGCAATTAATTAAGGTACAATGTTCGGGTAAAAAAGCTGCTTATAAAAGAGTGCATATTTAAAATGCTGTCATATTACTGACCTTAAATAATCATACAGCAGCATATCATTCGCCTAACAATGCTTTTAATGTTTCCAGCGTATCGGCCTCTTCTTTGGGCTTGTCATGCCGCCAGCGCAATATTCGCGGAAAGCGTAAGGCTACACCCGATTTATGGCGGTTGGATTTGTTGATACCTTCAAACCCAATTTCAAAAACCAGTTCGGGTTTTACAGTACGCACCGGGCCAAATTTTTCGAGGGTATTACGTTTTACAAAGTTATCTACCTTGTTAATTTCAGTATCGGTAAGTCCCGAGTAGGCTTTGGCAAAAGGCACCAGTTTGTCACCATCCCATACGGCAAAAGTATAGTCGGTGTACAGGTCGGCGCGGCGGCCATGGCCTTTTTGGGCGTATACCATTACGGCATCTATTGATAAAGGGTCTATCTTCCATTTCCACCAGTCGCCCCGGCGGCGGCCTACCTGGTAATGGGCATCTTTGCGTTTCAGCATAATGCCTTCGGCTACCATCTCTCTCGATTGCTCACGGATGGAGGTCAACGCTTCCCAACTATCAAAATTTATCACTTTCGAAATGCGGAATATCTCCGGTTGCTGGGTAACCGCTTGCAGTCCTTCGAGTATCGCCCGGCGCTCAACCTGCGTTTTGTATCGGATGTCCTCCCCAGCATACTCCAGGCAGTCGTAAGCAATTAAAACTACGGGACTTTCTTCCAATATTTTTTTGCTGAGTGTTTTACGGCCGATGCGGGTTTGCAGGTTAGCAAAAGGCAAGGGCAACCCGTTTTTAAACGATAGGATTTCACCGTCAAGCACCGTTCCATCAGGTAGGTCGTATAAAAAAGGATGCAGTTCCGGAAACTTATCCGTAGCCAAATCCTCGCCCCGGCTCCAGATAAAAATTTCGCCGTTACGCTTAATCAATTGGGCGCGTATACCATCCCACTTCCATTCGGCCTGCCACTCTTGGGCATCGCCCAATAAAGTCTGCAAGGCCTCCGGCGATTTTTGTACTGTAGATGTTTCCTGCACCGGGTAAGCTAAAAAGAACGGATAAGGCCGAGATACATCCTCCAGCGCGGTATCGGTGTGCACCAGTTCTTCAAACTGATAAGTGCCGGGCATCCAGTTGCCCATCAGCCGGTGGGTAAGCGTGGCTGCATCTAAATCAGACACATCAGCCAAGGCCTTAATTACCAGGCTTTGTGATACACCGACCCTGAAACTGCCGGTCAGTATCTTATTAAATACAAAGCGCTCCTGCGCATTAAGTGTTGCCCAGGCTTGGGTAAGCCAATGCTGTTTTTCAACGTCGGGCTGTTTATCCAACGCATTGATTTCGGCAATCCACTCGGGGAGGGTTTTATTGCTGCTGTTTTGATGGTCGGGCAGTAATAAGGCCACGGTTTCGGCCAGATCGCCTACCACATGGTAACTTTCTTCAAAAAGCCAGGCCGGTATGTTTGAGGCCTCAATAGCCCAAAGTCTAAACTGCGTAGCGTTAATCTGCCGTTTAGGGTTGCGCCCGGTAAACAGGGCCAGCATGTGCATTTTATCAGTATCGGGCGCGCAGGCAAAATAATCTTTAAGCGCCTTAACCTTTTCGTTGGTTTTGTTAGTTTCGTCGAGGGCGGTAAACAGCTGGGCAAAGGCTTTCATATTACCCCTCCTTGTTTCTCATCAGCAGGTAATTCGTTCAAAAGCTTTTCTTCGGCCGATAGCGTAATTTCATTGTCCAGTTTGTCTTCTGCAACAACATCTTGCTTACCGCCTTCAGCAGGCTGCGGCGGAGCGCCTTCTTCTTCGCCACCATACAACGTATGCACTTCTGAAGCATCAAAACCTATTTCATCCAAGTACCTCGAAAAGCTGGCCGTATAACCATGGGTCAGATAAACTTTTTCGCAGCCAGTGGCATCAATTGCGCTGACTAATCCGTCCCAATCGGCATGGTCAGACATCACGAAACCGCGGTCGGCCGCCCGGCGGCGCTTGGCCCCGCGTATGGCCATCCAGCCTGAGCAATACCCAAAACTATAGGGTTGAAACTTACGCATCCAGGGTGTGCCCACGGCCGATGGAGGCGCGATAATAATGCCCTTGCGTACTTCTTCTTTAACCGAATCGGCAGTAATGCGTTCCGTGGGTTGTAGTATGATGCCATTGCGCCGCAAGGCTTCGTTGGTATTTTCGATAACGCCATGCGTATACGCCTTTCCAATAGACAAATCCAGGTTTTGCAGTATGCGCTGGGCTTTGCCTAATGAGTAACCCACAATAACGGTAGCCAGGTTGTTATCCCGGTTTTGCTGCCACCATTTGTTAACTTCTGTAAAAAGCTGCGCTTGCGGTTTCCATTTGTATACGGGCATGCCAAAGGTACACTCCGATATAAAATGATGGCATGTTACCGGCTCAAATGACGCACATACGCCATCATCTTCCACCTTATAATCGCCGGATACTACCCAAACTTGCCCCTGGCTTTCTACCTTTATCTGCGCAGACCCAATCACATGGCCAGCCGGGTACAAAGTGATGCTTACACCATTTTTAATTACCGTTTCGCCATATTCAACCGTTTGTAGCTGGATTTCGCCCAAACGGTAAAGCATCACCTCGCGCGATAAGTGGTGCGCCAGGTAACGTTTGTGGCCGGCATAGGCATGGTCGGCGTGGGCATGGGTAATTACGGCATCATCTACCGGGCGCCAAGGGTCAATGTAAAATTTACCCTTGGCACAGTAAATACCTTTATCCGTAAACTCCAGCAATGGTTTCTGCGACATATACTATACAACGGTATTTGCGCAGGTTGGTTTGCCGGGCTACGCTTGTGTTGCCGTAGTAGCTTGCCAAAGCTTTACCGCCTCAACGGCCGGTTTTACATCATGTACCCGCAAAATATCGGCACCTTTTATTAAGGCAATCGTGTTGAGCACGGTGGTACCATTCAGTGCTTCGGCAGCAGTATTGCCTAAAGTGCCGTAAATCATGCGCTTACGCGATACGCCGGCAAGTACGGGTAATTCAAGCATGTTAAAACCATCCAACCGGTTCAGCAAGGCATAGCTATGTTCGGCCGTTTTGGCAAAGCCAAAGCCAGGGTCTAAAATTACATCATGTACACCCAGTTGCCTGAGCTGCTCATAAAGTGTAATAAAGTAATCCATAACCTCTTTAAATACATCCTCGTAATGGGCCTGTTGCACCATGGTTTGGGGAGTGCCTTTCATGTGCATTAAAATGTATGGCACTTTTAACCGGGCTACAGTAGTAAACATGTCCGGGTCGAGCTGCCCACCGCCAATATCATTGATGATATGTGCTCCTGCTTTAATTGCAGCTTCGGCTACCGGTGCCCTAAAAGTATCGATGGAAAGGACAGCATTTGGATATTCTTGTACAATAGCTTCTACCACAGGCAGCAAGCGGTCTGTTTCTTCCTGAACGGTAATGTCAGTGGCACCCGGCCGGGATGAGTAAGCACCTAAATCGAGCATGGCAGCGCCGTCGGTCAGCATTTGCCCGGCCTGTTGCAGGGCATCGGCTATGGCAGGCTTGCGGCTGTCGGCAAAAAACGAATCAGGTGTCAGGTTAATAATCCCCATCACCTTCGGTGTGCTTAGATTGATGAGGCGGCCACCGGCATTGATGGTTGCCTTTTTATGAAAAACTGTATCTTTAGCCATTTACTGGTGGCGTTTTAATGCCATGGTGAACAAATATCTAAAGAAAAACTAAATACCACTGTTTTGAGCAATACCGCAATAGAGTACGAAGCTGTCATTAACGCCTGCAAAAGCCTGTTCATTAAAAAAACACGCGATTATGGTACAGCCTGGCGTATACTCAGACCACCATCCATCACCGACCAGATTTTCATCAAGGCGCAACGCATCCGTACGCTCGAAGAAAAAAAGGTATCTAAAGTAGGCGATGATATTACCGGCGAGTACATTGGTATCGTAAATTATTGTTTAATTGCCATGATGCAGATTGACAGTAAGCCCGAAGACGCCCTGGAGTTACCGGTAGAAACTGTGAGCGAACTATTTGACCATTACGCGCAGGAAACGTACAATTTAATGCTGGCCAAAAACCATGATTACGGCGAGGCCTGGCGCGATATGCGCATCAGCTCGTTAACAGATTTAATATTGATGAAGTTGCTGCGCGTTAAACAGATTGAGGATAACCAGGGGCAGACTTTGGCCTCAGAAGGTGTAAAAGCTAACTACCAGGATATGCTCAATTATGCAGTATTTGCACTGATTAAATTAGGACCGCCGAGCCCTAACCCATTAACAACAGCCTAAACCCCCCGACCCCCTAAAAGGGGGAGGAAATAAATATTAGTTGATTATTCATGGAAACGCTTACGAATAAAGATATACGAAATAGAACTTCATCGGCATCAGGAAACTGGTGGATTTGGTTTTGCCGCCTGGCGGTAGGGTTGCTGTTTATTTTTTCGGGATTAATTAAGGCTAACGACCCGCTTGGGTTTTCTTATAAACTGGAAGAGTATTTTGAGGTTTTTCATGTTACTTTTTTGAACGACCTGGCCCTGAGTATGTCGGTCATTTTGTGTGCGCTCGAAATGATTTTAGGCTTTGCGCTTATCATCGGTATTCGTATTAACAGCGTTACCTGGGGATTATTGCTGCTCATTATTTTCTTTGGTTTTCTTACGTTCTATTCTGCGTTTTTTAAGGTGGTGCAAACCTGCGGTTGTTTTGGTGATGCTATTCCGCTTACGCCATGGGAATCGTTTGGTAAGGATATGGTTTTACTGGCCCTGGTGCTGGTACTGTTTTTTAATCGCAACCGGATGCAGCCTTTGGTAAGTCCTGCTGCCGAAATGCGCTGGCTGATTGCTGCGGTGGTAATTGCCTTGGGTATCGGCTTATATACTTACAACTTTTTGCCGGTCATCGACTTTTTACCCTACAAAGTTGGCGCAAACGTACCCGACGAGATGAAAACGCCGCCCGGTGCAAAACCTGACGAGTATGAGTTGACCTATCAGCTTAAAAATAAGGCCAATGGTGAAACCAAGTCGATGAGCGATAAGGAGTACCTTAAAACCGGGATTTGGAAAGATGCAAACTGGGTAATTCAGGGCGACCCTGAACGCCGTTTGATAAAAAAAGGTTTTGAGCCTAAAATCCGTGACTTAGGGATACAGGATGGTCAGGGCAACGATTACACCCAGGAATTGTTAGGAAATCCGTTTTACAACCTCATGGTAGTGGCTTACGATTTGAAACACACCAACGAAGCTGCCCTGAACCGGCTGAATGCCTTAGCCGTTAACCTGACACAGAATTACAATATGCGCACTGTGATGCTAACTTCGGCTTCGCCGGTGGATGCGGCTGCGTTCAGCAAAACTCACCATTTAACTTTCGAGATTTACCATGCCGACGGTGTGCCGCTCAAAACTATGGTGCGTGCCAATCCGGGCATATTGTTGTTGAAAAATGGTACCGTTATCAACAAATGGCATTACCATACCATGCCCGATTATGATGCGCTGGTAAAAAAGTATCTGCAAAAACAATAAAGGCTTATGCTGCGCTACCTGTTCCGTAAAATTGGCTATAGTTTGGCCGTAATGCTGGGCATTGTGGTAGTGGTGTTTTTTTTGTTTAACATTTTACCGGTAGACCCGGCCCGCATGACACAAGGCCAGCGCTCGGATGTGCAGTCGCTGGAAGCGGTACGCAAAGAGTTTGGTTTGGATAAGCCCTTGCCCGTGCAGTTTGCCTACTATTTAAACGACCTTTCGCCCATTGGCATCCATGAGCGGACGGCCGAAGAAAAAGAGCGTTATGGGTATGTGCAGCTATTGCCCATATCCAAAACTCATGCGGTCTGCCTTAAATGGCCGTATTTACGACGCTCGTACCAAACCCATAAAGAAGTAGCTGCCTTACTAATCGATGTTATCCCCAATACATTGGCGCTGGCTACCGTGGCTATGCTGATTGCTATTGTTATCGGCGTGTTTTTAGGTGTACTGAGTGCCGTGCATCAAAACACCTGGGTTGACCGCATGGCCGTTAGCCTGTCGGTGTTAGGTATTTCTACACCTTCGTTTTTTGCAGGTATTGTGATTGCCTGGCTATTTGGCTTTGTATGGAGCCGGTATACCGGTTTAAGCATGACGGGCAGCCTTTACAGTTACGACCCTTTTAAAGGAGAGGTGATGACCTGGAGCAACATTATATTGCCCGCCGTAACATTAGGGTTAAGACCTTTAGCCATCATTGTACAACTTACCCGCAGCTCTATGCTCGAGGTGTTAAGCCAGGATTACATCCGCACGGCAAAAGCTAAAGGATTGGACAGCAATACTATTGTTTACCGCCATGCCTTACCTAACGCTTTAAACCCGGTAATTACCGCCATTGCCAACTGGTTTGCCTCGCTGATGGCCGGTTCTTTTTTCGTGGAGTATGTATTTGGTTACAACGGCTTGGGCAAGGTAACCGTCGACGCCCTCGAAATGTCGGACTTTCCGGTCATTATAGGTTCTATTCTGTTTATTGCTTTTATTTTTGTGGTGATTAACATACTGGTAGATATCATCTACGTTTGGATTGACCCGCGAGTAAAATTTAATTAATGCATCCTAATCATATCTCTTTATCAGGTTTACTGGTTACTATTGCCTATCTGAGTTTCCCGGTGTGGTGTATTGCCCGCATGCTGCAATGGCTGATGTTGAGCAAATTGGTGGCTACGCCAAAGCTGATTGGCATACTGGTCATTTCGCTGGTAATTTCGTTTATAGTGACCATTGTGTTGTGGGGCGGCTGGCCGGGTAACCCGATGTACAGTATTATTGCCGCGCCTGCCCTATGTGCCGAAGGTGTAGTACTGATGATGACGTACCTGATTAAGAAAAATTTAGTAAAAAAATGAGTCGTATTTTTTTAATTGGCTTTATGGGTTGCGGTAAAACTACGCTGGGCCATAAGCTGGCTACCCGTTTAGGTTACCCGTTTTTTGATTTAGACGTAGTGCTCGAAGAACGCGCCGGCATGAGCATTGCCGAGTACTTTTCGAGCTTCGGCGAAACAGCATTCAGGCTGGCGGAATCAGAAGTCCTGAAAAATACGGCTTATCCCGAAAATGCAGTCATATCAACTGGCGGCGGCCTGCCCTGCTTCTTCGATAATTTAACATGGATGAAGGCCAACGGCACTGTAGTATATATCAAGCTGATGCCTAAAGTACTGGCCAATCGCCTGGAACATGGCAAAGAAGAGCGCCCATTACTGCGCGATAAACACGGCGACGAATTGGTGGCTTTTATTACCGAAAAACTGGCCGAACGCGAAGGCTTTTACCTGCAAGCCCAGGTGATTGCCGATGGGCTAAGCCTCACGGCCGATAAGCTGGTGGATATCCTGAGCGTTGACAAACCCGAAGGCAGTAAGCTGTAATCATAGCAATCAAGCCAGCATCAATTCGCAATTGTTAAAGTACAATTAAAAGTTTTAAGCCCTGCAATAAAGCGAAGCACCGGCCGTATTATATCCAGTACTTCACTAAATATAGGGGCACCATTTTATAGGCTAAAATAGTGCCCCTAACCTAAGTAATCGGCTCTCTATTCATCAACATTACAACTGCAACCGGGTTAAATATTAGCTAACTTTGTTGAGTTATGGTAACAAGCACTTATCTCATCAGCGGCGCTGGCAGCGGTATTGGCCGGGCTATGGCTTTGCAACTGGCCGGTCAGGGCCATCAATGTATATTATTGGGGCGCAACCAGCAGCATTTACAGGATACTTTAGATAGTTTGCCGGGCAGTGGGCATCAACTTTTGGTGGCTGATGTAAGGCATGCCGAAAGCTTGCAGCAAGCTGCCGGGATTTTAGGCGATATACCATTGAATGGATTATTAGCCAATGCCGGCATTGGCGGTGAAAACTATTGGGGCGGGGCCGACCGCTGGGATGACATCATCAGCACCAATCTTACCGGCACGTACAATTTTGTGAATACTTTTCTGCCGCATCTGCGCAAAGCAGAAGGCACCAGGCATATTTTAATTACCTCATCGGTGCTGGCCCGTTTGGGTGTAGCTAATTACTCGGCTTATTGTGCATCAAAGGCAGGCTTACTGGGCCTGATGCGCTCATGGGCGGTACAATATGCTCCGGAAGAAATACTGGTTAATGCCATTTGCCCTGGTTGGGTAGATACCGAAATGTCGCAGGAAGGGTTACAAGGCATTGCCGACAGCATTGGCATCACCAAAACTGAATTTTACGACATAGCCATGCAGAGCGTGCCGCTCAGACGCATGAGCCAGCCTGATGAAATTGCTGCGTTAGCCGCTTACCTGCTCAGCCAGCGCTCCATTACTGGGCAAACGCTGGATATCAACGGCGGCGCTATTATGAATAGCTAAATTACCGGTACGGCACCGTTATCGTAGCCGCCTCGCTTTCGTTTTTCATACGGTCGATGGCGGTTACGTAATACACATAATGCTTGCCTTTTTGCGCCGTGATGTCCTCGAAAGAGTTTGCCGTATTATACTGAATATGAATGATGTGCTTCGGGTCGGATAAATCGGCCTGTTCGCCCTGATAAA
Organism: uncultured Mucilaginibacter sp.; assembly: GCA_964277815.1. GTDB lineage: Bacteria > Bacteroidota > Bacteroidia > Sphingobacteriales > Sphingobacteriaceae > Mucilaginibacter. The sequence continues at coordinate 12,565 of CAXYKR010000005.1, forward strand.
AACGGTAAATCACATAACCATAAACAGCTTCTTTGTCTTTAGCCAGCAGGGGTATTTGCCAGCTCAGCATTAGTCCGCGGTCGGTACGGCCAGCCAGCAATTGTCGTGGTACGTTCGGGCCTACCGAGTCGAGCCAGAGCATTAAAGGCGGCAATGCCGGTGTGCGGTAATAATGATTACGTAATGAGTCGTTTAATCCGCCATAGTTACGCCTTAACGAAGCGGAGCTAAAGTAAACACTGCCTTGTATACGCGGGTTGTTACGCTGGTAACGTATTTGTGCCGGTATCTGGTCGGGGTTTTTAAATGCACTATTGCGTGGTTCGCCAATACGGTAAGCCCCCATGCCGATGTATAAATGATGATTATAGGCGTTATCGCTCCACCAGTCGGTCAGCTTTTCAAAGGCGGCGGCACGGTTACCGAAATGCCAGTAAATCTGCGGGTTAATATAATCCAGCCAGCCTTCCTCAATCCATTTGCGGCTATCGGCATATTGTTCGTAATAAGATGAGCCGCCGCTGGTTTGAGAGCCTTCTTCGTCTTGGCTCACATTTTTCCAGATACCGAACGGACTGATGCCAAATTTAACATGCGGTTTGTATTTGTGTATACTGTCGGCCAGGGCATGGATAAGCGTATCCACGTTATTACGGCGCCAGTCGCGGATATCAGCAAATTTACCGCGGCCGTATTGCTCAAATGCCGCCTGGTCATTTATACGCTGGCCGGCAATGGGGTAAGGGTAAAAATAATCGTCCATGTGTATACCGTCTACATCATAGTTTTTCACCACATCCAGTATCACCTGGATAATGTATTCGCGCACATCGGGCAATCCGGGATTAAACAGTTTGCGGCCGCCGTAAATAAAAAACCAGTCGGGGTGTACACGGGTAACATGTTGCGGGCTCAGGCTGGCGTAGTTGGCGTCCATGGTAGCCCGGTAAGGGTTAAACCAGGCATGTAACTCCATGTTGCGGCTATGCGCCTCATTGATAGCAAACTCCAAAGGGTCGTAAAACGGGTTAGGAGGCGTGCCTTGCGGGCCGGTCAGCCATTTAGACCACGGTTCGCGGCTTTTGGCATAAAGGGCATCGGCAGCAGGGCGTACCTGCAGCATGATGGCATTGATGCCCGCTTGTTGATGAAAATTAAAAATATTGACCAGCTCAGATTTTTGCTTGTCGGATGACAGCTTGGGCGAACTCGGCCAGTCGATATTCGTAACGGTGGCTACCCAAACACCCCTAAACTCGCGTTTGGGTGCAGGTCTGAGTTGTTTGATGGTATCTGTTTGTG
>CAXYKR010000006.1:0-19030 GCA_964277815.1 uncultured Mucilaginibacter sp.
GTATAAGTTTTTAATAGCTCAGGTTTAGGCTGGTCAATGATGGATAAGGTGCCCTTGAACAAACCACCAATGTATTGATCGCGACTGTTAATGGAGCCAATATGATGCCCGCTGTTATCGGTTTTACGGATAGGCTGCGGTCCGTTAGGGTTAGCCATGGAAGTAAAACCTTTACCGTTTGCAACAAACAACTTTTTACCTAATACTTTGATATTGGTAGGGTACCAGCCTACCGGTATAAAGCCCCGGCTTTTGCTGTTGCCAGGCTGACTTACATCAAATACAGCCAGGCAATTATTATCAGCATTAGCAATATAAAGGGTTTTGCCGTTGGCCGATAAAGCCAATCCATTAGTAGTAGCGCCAGTTAGCTTAGTAGGATACAAAGCTGCCGAAACGGTTTCGATAACTTTATTGGTTTTGGTATTAATGACTGATACGCTGTTATCATTAGCGTTGGCCACGTATAAGTAAGTGTTCTTTTTATCCAGCAGCAATTCGTTGGGATGACTACCGGTAAAAATGCTTTTAACAATTTGCTGTTTTTGCGTGTCAAATACGGCAACCTTTTCGCCGCCCCATAACGATATGTAAAGCGTTTTTTCATCGGCCGATAGCAAACAGGCATAACTCTCAGCAGCCAGTTTAATCTTATTTAAAATTTCGCCCGATTGTGGATTTAAAACGTAAAGGCAGCTATCTTCTTTAGTGGTTACGTATAGCTTGGTGTTGTTGTTGTTAACGGCAATACCGGTTGGCCCCACTTTGTTAGGCCATGGCTTACCCAGGCGCATGGTATCCGGCTTGCCTAATTTGTTACCATCCAGCGAAAAGCGGTAAATCCAATTATCATTACCTCCCGACGCATACAGCGTTTTTTCATCGCGCGAAAAGGCCAGCCCGTACCAAGATTTAGCCAAGGTGCATTGGTCTAACTGCTTCTCGTTTTTAGCATCTATAAGTTGCAACGATTGTGTGCTCTGCCCATTGTTGGTTACCGCCAGCAATCGCCCTGATGAGGACAGTTGTATGTTTAATGGTAAATCGCCCAAAGGCAATGAACGACCGGCAGGGCTTAACTTCCAGCCGTTAGGCAGTAAAACCTGCCCTGATGATGTTTTGCCCGGAAGCTGTGCTGAGGCACTTAAACCAGCGAGTGCAATACAGAAGCTTAATATTAACGCTTTCTTCATTATAAATAACCTAATAGTGCAGCAAAAATAGGTTTAAACTCAGGTGAAAGGTTAGGTTGACAAAAGCTTAACAATTATATATCATTTAGCAAATCTTGTCTTGGCTTTAATAATGGAGTCTTTTTGTGTCGGGGTAAGTTTGTAATTAAAGTTAAACAGTGAGCCTTCCCAATCGCCGTACGACGGATTGGGTAACACAATATATTTACTGCCAAACTGCCGGGCCAATTGTGTAGTAACCTGGTTGCGGCTTTGCTCGGTTGGGTGGTTATCGTATAGCTTGTCAAAGTCGGGCAGGTTGTCGCCGCACAGCAATACAATTTTATAATTTTTCAGTACCTCCAGCCGCCTGCTCTCTTTGCTCGAGCTTCCTGATTTCAACAGGAGGTGGGCATTGTCGGCGTTGGGTAGCTGGTAGCGTTGCAGATTTTTTAGGGTACCGGCACGTTCGTCTTCATCACGGTTGGTAATGTAAAATACCGTTACACCTTTGGTGGCAGCATATTTAAAAAATGCTGGTGCGCCGGCAACGGTATCGCAGGCGGCCTGGGCGGTCCACTGTTTCCAGGTGGCGGCATCGTATTCCAGGTTGTTAATAGCTCGTTGTGCATCGTAAGGACTGTTGTCCAGCACGGTTTCGTCAATGTCGGTTACTACAGCCAGTGGTTTGCTGCCTGGTTGTTTTAGTGCATCGTCTAAGCGTAATTGGGCCAGATTGTAGGCCTGAAAGCACAATGCCCGGTATTCGGCTGCCCTTTGCTGCCAGAGCGACGACCACACTTTGCCGTTGTTGACTGTTGAAACCGACGCGTTATTTACCATTTTTTGAGTAGGGCTGCAGGCCGATAGCAGCGCCGCACCAAGGCAAACTGCCATAAAAAGTTTATTCATAATCTATCAAAGAAACTTGTTAAAGTTAGTTAATCCTCGTTGCTTGTGAATACAGCAATCTGTAACATCATGATGAGGTAACGATTTGTTTATCAGTGTGTAGTTAACTATTGCAATTAATATTAGATTAATCTCCCGTTTTTGATGAACTTGGTTGCACATAACAGGTATGAAAAGAAAATTTTATTGGATTAAGCTTTTTTTTGAATTTATCAGGTGTTCGCCGCATATCCTGGTATTTAGCGTTCACAGAAACAAAGAATTAATTAAGTCGGATATTGAGCGCTGGCTGAAGGTATTCGGGTTGCCCTATGGTCATACCACAGGGTTAGTGCATTTGTTAGGTTCGTTCCCCGAGTTTAGAAACTTGTTTTATAAGCGGGTGGGTTTCTGGAAGGTGTTTTTGAATATCATCTGCCCAAAGCTGTCATCGCTGTATATCTATGCTGATAATATTGGTAAAGGTTTATTTATTCAACACGGTTTTGCAACAATCATTGCGACTAAATCAATAGGAGATAACTGCTGGATAAACCAACAAGTAACCATTGGCTACTCCAACGACACGGACATGCCTACACTGGGCAACGGCGTAACTATTAATGCGGGGGCCAAGGTAATTGGCAATGTTATTATAGGCGATAACAGTATTGTAGGAGCCAATGCCGTCGTAGTAAAAAACGTACCGGCTAATTGTACTGTGGTAGGTGTACCGGCTTATATTGTGAAGCGCGATGGGGTAAGGGTAAATGAGAAGTTAGTGTAGGCGTTAGTTGATGTTTTATATCTGATGAGCAGAGTAAATGTAGCCTCGTTACGGGAGGAGATTAGTAAGTACAATTACCCGTTTCTCTTAATTATTTTCAATAGGTATAACTAAGTAATCATTTACATCATATATTTAAGCCAAAATTCAACTCAAATCTTATGACTTTACTTTACGCATTTACGGACTCGCCTACCGTTCGGATAATATTTGCCATCATTGTCGGACTTCTTCTATATTTTATTCCTGCTTTTGTTGGTAGAAACAAGCGTGATAGTATGGGAATTGCTCTCGTGAACCTATTTTTAGGCTGGTCGGTGCTGGGTTGGATTGGGGCGTTGATATGGGCAGTTGTCTCCAAACGCAAAGATGAGCCGATGATTTACCATAATCCGTTTCAGCCGGTTGCTGCACCTGCATCAAACACCGAACAGTTAATGGAGTATAAGAAGCTGCTGGATGCTGGTGCAATTACGCAGGAAGAGTTTGACAGTCAGAAGGCAAAATTACTGGCCGTTTGATTGGTTTACAAAGCCACAACAAGGCTTGTTACAAAAGCAGAAAGCCGTTCTTTGTATCATCAAAGAACGGCTTTCTGCTTTTATGGTATTTATCTTATGAATGAGCAATCATCTCTTCTGACTCTTTAGCGGCCAGGTAGCGTTCTGCATCCAGCGCAGCCATACAACCGGTTCCGGCTGCAGTTACGGCCTGGCGGTATACATTATCCTGCGCATCACCGCAGCAAAATACGCCCTCAACGTTGGTTTGCGTAGTGCCCGGCTTGGTTAAAATGTATCCGGTTTCGTCCATATCAATTATACCTTTAAAAATATCGGTGTTAGGGTGGTGACCAATGGCCACAAAGAAACCGGTTACATCCAGCACCTTTTCTTCCTGTGTTTGATTGTTAAGGATGGCTACACCGTTTACGCCTTGCTCATTACCTAAAATCTCTTTGGTTTCGGTATTGTACAATACCTCTATATTCGGTGTGTTTAGCACGCGTGACACCATGGCTTTAGAAGCACGGAATTCATCGCGGCGAACCAACATGTATACCTTGCGGCAAAGTTTAGCCAGGTAAGTAGCTTCCTCGGCAGCGGTATCACCGGCGCCTACAATAGCAATGTCTTGTCCGCGGAAAAAGAAACCATCACACACGGCACAAGCCGATACACCAAAGCCATTATATTTTTGCTCAGACTCCAGGCCCAGCCATTTGGCCGATGCCCCGGTTGAAATGATAACTGTGTCGGCTAAAATGGTTTTTACCTCGTCAACCACTACTTTGTGCGGCAGGCTCGAAAAATCAACCGAGCTCACATAGCCAAAACGGATATCGGTACCAAAACGCTCCGCCTGTTTACGGAAATCTTCCATCATCTCTGGGCCCATAATGCCGTTAGGATAACCCGGAAAATTTTCAACATCGGTGGTTTGAGTAAGCTGGCCTCCGGCAAGCATACCGGTATATAAAACAGGTTTCAGGTCGGCGCGTGCCGCATAAATAGCCGCCGTGTAACCGGCAGGGCCTGAACCTATGATTAAACATTTTACATGTTCTGTATCTTGAGACATCGGCGTAATATTAAGTTACAAATCTAAACTTTTAATACCATAGCGCAAATGTTATACCGTCAGCATATTGCCATGCTTTACCTGACAAACTGCCATTGTTAAGGGGTTAATTAAAAGAATTTTTAATTAACCCAAGTAATTTTATGTAAACTTATTATTACATTTACCGTTAAAGGCATAAGCAGAAACGATTAAAAGTAGGGAGGATAAATGCTAATCATGACCATTATTTACCTGTGCAAAAAATATGATGTAGTGGGCTGGGTAAAAAAACGTGTGGCTATAGTTAAAGTAAGTTACGCGGTAAACCAGGCTAAAACTTCCTGAGGTTTAAACAGGCAAATCATACTTGCATTCGTTTCAAAACAGCTTTTTTCTTCTTTTTTGCAATCGGCTTAACTCTTCAGAATCGTTGATTATCTCTTATAGAACGACTTTTTTAGGTATTTAAACAGGGCAATAATTTTTCTATAGTGATGATTGTTTTTTGTAGTCTGACTGAAAAATAGACCTTCAATAACAGCTAATTATTCGTTAATGAAATTCAAATGGGGCGAAAGTTTTTTTTAAACTAAGTCCGAAAAAACTTGTTCAATAGCAGGAAGATAAATTAACAAATACTCCAACATAAAATTTAAACAGCGTAGTTGTTAAAAAATAAAAATTCGTAAGTTGTCGTCGGGTTAACTTAGGGATGATGTTTTGTTTACCATTTATTTGCGTTTGATATAAATTTAAATGTTGAATCGTTATAGCTATATATATGCAACAAACCGAACTTGATTACTTTGCCAGGCTGGTTGAAGAACAGCGCCTAAAGCAAACCATATTTAATACGCACATTCAGCTCGAGTTTTTGAGCCTGGAAGAAGAGGGTGATACCGAAAAAAACTATCGCCAGCAACATATGAAACAGTTGGCTAACCGTATTGTGCAAATTAACCATTTACTGGAGCCATGGTTAAATGCCGTAGAACTTGATTTAGAATAAAATCTAATATATACTGTTAGGTCAGGTTGCGTTCTTTAAACCAAACCTCATCAGGCTTTGCGCTAAAACTGTCCATCAAGTTAACCAATTCTACCGGATTGGCTGATGATAATACCAGTTCACGGTTCAGGGGCTTCAGAAAGCGTTGCTCAACCATCACATCCATTTGCTTAAGCAAAAAATCGTAAAAGCCGTTTACGTTTAAAATACCTATAGGCTTTTGATGCAGGCCTAACTGCAGCCAGGTAAGCACTTCAAAAAACTCTTCGAGCGTACCAAAACCTCCCGGCAGGGTAATAATGCCGTCGCACAAGTCGTTCATCATTTGCTTACGCTGATGCATGTTTTGCACCACATGCAGTTTGGTTAAGCCGGTGTGCCCAACTTCTTTATTCATTAAAAACTCCGGGATAACACCAATTGCTTTGCCGCCTTTTTTCAAAATGGCATCTGCAATCATCCCCATTACGCCAACCCGGCCGCCACCAAAAACCAAACTCATATTACGGCTCACCATTACTTCGGCCAGTTGCTCCACAGCTTCGGTAAGCAAAGGGTCACCATTAAAATTGGCTCCGCAAAAAACACAAATCGATTTCATAAGCTATTGGGGTAATGGTATATAATATTAAACAGGATGGTAAGTAAAAAAGCCTCTTGTACTTAATGGAATGTAAGGTTTTTACTCATTCAGTTAAAGACAAGAGGCTATAAAGCATTAAGGGTTTGTTTTGCGCGAGTCCTGCATTGGGTTTCCGCCTGTACTGGCGCCACGAATGGCGTTTTGCTGCTTGAACAGCTCAAAACGAGTCGGAGTATATTCTCTTGGCCAGCTATTGTTGCTTTCGTTTATGTCGGCCGTTTCTCGGTAAGGGTCCAGTTTTATGCCTTTTACTTCTTTGGTTTTGGCAAATACCTTGGTTACATTCAGCTCGTTATGGCGCCAAATGTAGGCTGATATTTTTTCAAGCTCCTTGCTGCCATCAGCATAAGTCCATTCAATAAACAATGGCATAGGCAGGCCACCTTTGTTACTGAAACTGATTTCGTAAAAATAGTTTTTACTATCAAAAAGCTTTTTCTCTTCGGGGCTTAAGGCATTGTACATGGCCTGGTAGCTTTGTTGGGTAACAGGTGTGGCTGCAAAGCGGTCCCATTTGTAGTAAAAGTCTTGTAAGGCAGTATCGGCTTCCACTGCAAAGCGGGTGCCATTTTCGCGGTTACGGGTAGTGCTTATGTTTTGCAGGTTGCGGTCAAACTGGGCACGGTCATAAGTAGATTCTACCTGAGGGTTTTTAGTATTTAAACGATAGTATTTTACGCTATCTACCGATATATCAACAGGGTCGGTGCCGTAAAACCAGCCTCTCCAAAACCAATCCAAATCTACCGCCGAAGCATCTTCCATCGTGCGGAAGAAATCACTTGGCGTTGGGTGTTTAAAGGCCCAGCGGTGCGAGTAGGTTTTAAAGGCATAGTCAAATAATTCGCGGCCCATTACCGTTTCGCGTAAAATATTTAAGGCCGTTGCCGGTTTAGCATAAGCGTTAGGACCGAATCGCTGGATGTTTTCTGAATTGGTCATGATAGGCTCCAACTCGTTTTTTGGCAGCTTCATGTAATCCACTATTTTGTAAGCCGGGCCACGGTTAGACGGGAAGTTAGGGTCCCATTCCTGCTCGGTTAAATACTGGCAAAAGGTGTTTAATCCCTCATCCATCCATGTCCACTGGCGCTCGTCCGAGTTTACAATCATCGGGAAAAAGTTATGGCCCACCTCGTGGATAATAACACCAATCATTCCGTTTTTAGTGGCTTCGCTGTAAGTTCCGTCTTTTTCGGCACGGCCATAGTTAAAGCAAATCATCGGGTACTCCATACCGTTTGAGGCCTCAACCGAAGTAGCGCAAGGGTATGGGTAGGGGATAGTGTGCTTAGAATAAGTTTTAAGGGTATGAGCAACTACCTTGGTAGAGTAACGCCGATAAAGCGGATAAGCCTCCGGTCCGTAAACCGACATGGCCATTACCTTGCGGCCGCCGTCAATCTGGGTAGCCATAGCATCCCACACTACCCGGCGCGATGATACCCAGGCAAAATCGCGCACGTTTTCGGCATGCCAGTTCCACACTTTGCGGGCGGTGGCGTGGCCTTTTAGCGCATTTTTGGCTTCGGCCAGGGTAACTACTTCTACTGGCTCTTTGTAAGCGTTTTGTGCCTGCTGCCAGCGTTTGTACTGGGTAGCGGTTAATACCGAGCTGTAGTTAGAGCATTGGCCGGTACCGTCAACCACGTGGTCGGCCGGTACGTTAATGGCTACTTTAAAATCGCCGAAGGCTAGGGCAAACTCACCGCGACCGGTAAATTGTTTGTTTTGCCAGCCCTGAAAATCGCTGTATACAGCCATGCGCGGATACCACTGCGCCATAGTGTACAAGTAGTTTTTATCTTCCGGAAAGTACTCGTAGCCGCCGCGCCCGCCAATGGTTAAGCGGTCGGATATGTTGTACCACCAGGCAATTTTAAACGTAAACTTTTGGCCCGGCTGCAGCGTTTGCGGCAGCTCAATGCGCATCATGGTTTCGTTAATGGTGTATTTTAAGGTATTGCCCGAGCCATCTTTGGCGCTTACAATATGGTTACCCAAATCCAGGTTATGGCCCATAATAGATTGCAGGTCGCGAAGGCTCATGCGGTCCTTCATGCGGCTTTCGTCAAACTTAGCGCTCTCGGCATCTTTTTTATGCTGATTTTCGTCTAACTGTAACCACAAGTAAGTAAGCGGGTCGGGCGAATTGTTATAGTAGGTGATGGTTTCGGTGCCATCCAGCCTTTGCTTATCATCATCCAGTTTGGCAACAATGTCGTAATCGGCTTTTTGCTGCCAGTATTTAGGGCCAGGGGCACCCGATGCCGAACGGTACATATTAGGGTCGGCCAGGTAGGTACTACCCAATTGCTCAAATTTATTACCATGGTTGGAGCCCGGATTATTTTCAATGACCTGGGCCTGAAGTGCCGAAGACAGTAGAAGCGAACCTGCCAGTAAGCTGTAGAGTTTTTTCATCTAAAATGGATTAAGGCATAGCGTTCTATGCACATAATTAACGCTATGCCAAATATAGCAGATGACAGGAATAATGTCCATTCGCGTCGCTGTATTTTGATAATGTTAAGTAAAATAAATGATACGGTTAACACGCACAGCACAATAAGTACCTGCCCAAACTCTAAACCTAAATTAAAAGCCAGGAGCTGAGGCACGATATTGGTACTCCGGCCCAATAGGCTTTTTAAGTAGTTAGAGAATCCCAAACCATGTATCAGCCCAAAAAATAAAGCCAGCGCGTAAGACAGGCGTAAAGTACCCGGCGTCTTTCTTTTGTTTTTAATATTGATAAAGCTGGTAATTAGAATGGTAACCGGAATTAAAAACTCGATGAGCGAGCTATTGACGTGCAGTATGTTGACAACGCTTAATGCTAAGGTAATGGAGTGCCCAACGGTAAAGGCCGTTACTAAGATGAGCACTTTACGCCAGTCGGCCAGGATGTAAGTACCGCATAATACGGTTACAAATAAAATGTGGTCGTATCCTTGCCAGTCGCAGATGTGCTGCCATCCTAACTTAAAGTACAACGGAAAATCGTGCATGAGCCAAAAATATTAATTGCCGATAATAATAGTTTATTTTGCAGTTAGTTGACGTTATTCTATTCAGTATGTTACAATGCCTGCTTTTTACCTGGTTTGCTTTATTTCATCCGTTTTATGTAAGCGTAACCGAAATTAATCACAATGCCCGCACGCAGGCTGTTGAGATTAGCTGCCGTATGTTTTATGATGATTTAGAGCATGTGCTTGAAAAACAGTACCATGTACAGTTAGATATTGTGAAGCCAGCCAACAAAGAACAACTTAAGCAAATCATGAATGATTATGTGCATAAGCATTTGATAGTTAAGGTGGATGGCAAGGTGTTAAATCCGGCTTTTTTAGGTTACGAAATACAGGAGGATGGTGCCTGGGCTTACCTAGAGGCCAAAGGCATCAGCAAAGCACAGAAAATTGAAGTGCACGACGACTTGCTATATACCGAGCATGCTGAACAAATTAACATGCTGCATGTTACCGTGAAAGGCGAACGCAAAAGCACTAAACTGGACAATCCGGACGCAAACGCCAGTTTCAACTTTTAAAACAGATGATGTTTAAATCGGGCAAAGCATTATGGGTGGGCTTGATTATTTGGGGAGTAGTGGCACTGATGGTTTTTAATGCCATTTTAGTTATCACCGACCAGTCGAACGACCCGTTTTACCTGGTTTTTACGGCGTTGATAACTGCATTATTGCTATGGGTTTGGTTTAGCACGTATTACGTTATTGAGGGGAAGCTGCTTAGATACCGTTCGGGGCCAATTAATGGTGTTATTGATATAAACAGCATTCATAAAATTACGGTTGGCAAAACCAGTTTTGTAGGGTTAAAGCCCTCACTCGACAGCCGCGGATGCGTATTGGCTTACAACAAGTATGATGAGATTTATCTGTCTCCCAAAGACCAGGGCTTGTTTGTGCAGGAACTGGTTAAGTTAAATCCAGCTATTGAGGTAGTAGATTACTGATATTGCGCGGTCAGGTTTTCAATGTCGCTTTTGCCAGGTTCGGTCGCGGTTAAATGATGTGTTTGCAGTTCGGTTTCTTCGCTCGTGCTCACTATAGCACGTATCACATCGTCCAGTTCTTTAACAGATACATCTAAAAATTCAAAAAGCTTTTTGTCTTGGGTAACTACGTCCGGTCCTGGTAAAATCAAACTCATTAGTCCCATAATACGTGCCAGTGGAGCCCTTACAATATGTGATTGCATGAAGGCAATTTCGCGAAGCTTGGCATTCTGATTTTCAATAGCCAGGGCGTGTTCAAATTGGGCGGTTACGTCGGTTGCAATAACCAAGCGTGCATTTTTGCCTTTAAACGGAATTTTTATGCACTGTACATCTACATAAAATAATTGGCCGCTTTTGGTTTGATGTTGGGTGTTAACAGTTTTCTCCGTATCGGGCAATTTTTCCCGTCTTAAAATTTTATGTAGTTCCGGAATTTTAGATGACGGACGGATATCCTCAATATTCATCCCTAAAAACTCAAGCTTCGAGTATCCGTACCTTTTAACGGCAGCATCGTTTACTTGCAAAATCATTAAGGTATCTACATCATAAATCCACATGGGGGATGGATTGAGTAAGAAAAGACTTTTGTAATGTTCTTCAGATTCGCGCAGAGCCCGGTTGATACTCGTTTTTTCGCTCATTTCGGCCTGCAATTCCTGGTATATGCGCGCTTCCTGTAAAATGGTAACTTTTAGTCCGTTAACAATGTAGCGTACTTGTATAATTACTAAGACGTTAAGGAACAAAAAGTTTAAGGAATAAGCGCCCCACATGCTTAAGGTGTAATGTTGAATTACGCTTAAATTAAAGGCGTGCGTATAGATGATAAGGCCTAATACAGCATAAATGCTGATATTGATTAATAGCGATGCGTAGACTACCCGTTTAGAAAATATAAGGGCCACCAGTACGCTTAAAGCCAGCAAATAAATACTGGCAATACTAAATGAACCTGTTTCGGCTATTAAAAATATAGATACGGCATAAAGGAATAAAACTAAAAAAGCTTTTCTGAACCGCAGACTGATGCGTCGGTTTAAACTTATGGTTGCAATGATGATAATGGCCGAAACATAGATATGGGGTAGGTACTGTTGCCCTTGCTCGTAAGTGATAACTACCGTTGGGATAACTGCAATCAGGCTTAGTGGGAGCGAGTAGAGGATGATGTTGATAAAAAGCCGCTCCTGCAGGTAATAGATGTCCTTGGTTTCGAATGCATTTTTAGATACAGCAGCTTCTACAAATCGCTTGTAACGGTACCAGATTTTATCTATACCAAAAGTAACCTTATGTAAAAGCCGTTTCAAACCCTTGTTACCGTTATTGTTCAGTCATTAAAAGGCGAACCTGTTTCACCGGATGCCGTTATGACGAGAAAATTAAACTTTTTGTTAATGCCGTTTAAATAGACAGATATGCTGTTTTACGAAAGCAGGGATGAAAGGTTACCCTGACTTATTATATTAATAATTAAAAAATCAAAATAAAACAAAAGCCCGGTGCATTGGGCACCGGGCTAAGCCACATCCAGTAATTTGTTACAATATGTTACTGGTACTGTATATAAATAGGTTGCGGTTTGTACTTCATCAAGTCTTCGGGAGTAAGCATACGATGAGGTGGTTTTTTTAAGTCGTTTTTATAAAACAGCTTAAAGCCGGTGAACTGTACAGGTTCTGGGAATATAAAGTTGCGGTAGGTCCCTAACTTCAGGTCAGGTTCGCCCCAGCCGTCCATATCCATTACCACCTGTACTTCAGGGCGTAGTTTAATATCTTTAGTGCCGGTTACCATTTTACGGGTAAAGCGGTGTACAATTAATATTTTGGGCGGCAGATTATATTTTTTTACCAGGCCGGCTAAGTATTGGCTGGCGTAGTTTACATCGGCCGCATCATAAGTGCCAATCCTTTTGCCCGGCTTGCTGCCATCTTTCATCGAAAACTCAGGGTCCATGCCAAAGTGTACCTGCGGCATAGCCAAGTATTTTTCTAATAAAGGCAACTCGGTTTTAATGTTGCTTAAGGCTACCTGTACGTCTAAAAACACAATCGAGTTAGAGCGTTTAGCTAAGGCAAGTACCGTATCAATTTGTTTAAAAGGCATCCGGTAACGGTATTTGCCATCGGCACCGCCATCACCTTGTGCAACTACGGCAATGTAATGCAAAGCAGTTTGTACCGGTGTTTTGGGGTCGGCTTTTTCCCAGTTTTTAGCCTCGGCTTTTAATTTGGCCAGCATCTCGTTAGGAGGCAGCTCGCCTAAAATACCCATACGTTTACTAAACAGGTTACCATAAAATGCTACCACCCGTTTAAACGGTAAAATAGCACCAGGCGTAGGGTAAGGCTGGTTTTTAACCGGCCAATGACCGGTGGTATCACCATTGGCCAGGCGTTTAACCAGGCTGTCATACTTTGCTTTATCAACTGGCTGATAAACTACTTTGGTGGTTGTATCGGTAGTTGTGGTGCTGGTAGTAGTGGTTTGAGTGCTGTTAGCAGCTTTGCCCGCCTTGCTGTTTTCTGTACAGCTCGACAACAGCACATAAGATGATAACAGAACAGAAGAAGATAGCAGTAACGCTTTGAGATTCATCATAAATTGAGCCGTGAGGCTTTACGTAGATTGGCTAATTATATTTTAGCGCTATTAAAATTTTTTTAACTCTTAAGCGTTGTAAAGATAGTTAATGCCTTCAATAGTTATAGTTAAATTTTATAAAATTTACCGAACACACCTAAAGGTAATTTGCTGCCCGCAGTAGCCTGCAAATAAAGCTCACCTATTTCCAGGTTTTGCACTTGTGGAAAAGCACCCCTGATTAGATTTTCTACAATGACCGATGAAAATCCTAAAGAGTAGGTATTCAATATCAAAAAATGCTCTTCTGGGTCTAATAGATGTACCACATCTTTAATCATCTCGTTAATGTGGTCTTCCAGTTTCCATTTTTCGCCATTTGGGCCGTGGCCGTAGGCCGGAGGGTCGAGGATGATGCCGTTATATTTCTTTTCGCGTTTCAGCTCGCGCTTCACAAACTTTAAGGCGTCTTCAACTACCCAGCGTATATCTTTTAGTCCCGAAAGTTCCTGGTTTTCGTTGGCCCAGGTTACTACCTGTTTAATGGAGTCAACGTGAGTGGTATCGGCTCCTGCTGCCTGGGCAATCAGCGAGGCACCGCCGGTGTAGGCAAAAAGGTTAAGCACTTTGGGCCGCGCCGTTTTAAAACGTTTAACGTTTTGCGCAATATAATCCCAGTTTACGGCCTGCTCCGGAAAAATACCCAAGTGTTTAAACGAAGTAAGGGCCAAACGGAATTTAATAGCAGCATCGTTATTCTTATATTCGATATGCCAGCGGTCGGGCGTTTTGGGGTTCTTTTTCACCCAGTCGCCAGCCGTGGCCGAGCGCCCTTTAAAACGGATGTGATGCAACCGCTGCCATTCGCTATCGGGCAGTTGCTTGCTCCAGACCGCTTGTGGTTCGGGTCTGATTAATATTACCTGGCCAAAACGTTCCAGCTTTTCAAAGTTTCCGCAATCAATCAGTTCGTAATCTTTCCAGTGCGTAGGAGTGAGGAGTTGGATATTCGACATAAATAAAGTAATGCTTGCCTGTATATGGCAAAGGTAAGATAATATGTGCAGCAACCGTGACGGATTGTTTATTATAAAGTTGAGAAAGCTTGAGTCGGCGTAATAATACGCTTGATAATACGTTATACATACTCAACCATCCCAAGCATGCTCACAAAACTTAAACCTTACCGCCTCGCCCTGCTTTTCTCTCTTTTTTGCTTTTCAGTACAAGCGCAAGACCAGTCTCCGCAAACCGATAAAATTCAAAACGGTGTTAAAATAAAAATCGATGGTAAGGCTGCTGATTGGAATCCAGCATTGCGGATGCACAATTCGAGTACAGATGTTGATTATTTTATTACTAACGACGATAAGAATTTTTATCTGATGATTCAGTCTAAGGACGATGTAATCAACAAAAAGCTTTTTGGCGGTGGTGTTACCTTAACCATTAACAGTACCGGTAAATTCGGAGGGATGGATTTCGTATCGCTTAAATATCCAACTATCAATAATACAGCACAAACTAATTTAAGTCAGCTCATGAAAGATAATGCGCCTAACGGCAGTGAGCAAAGCAAAAAGAAATATGCTGACTCGATTTTAAATTTGATGAACAAAACGCTGACGGAAGGTGCCAAGGAAATTGAGGTAGTTGGTGTTAAGGATATCAGTGATGTTTTGATTTCTGTTTACAACGAATATGGTATTAAGGCTGCTATGCAGTTCAATGATAAAAAAACGCTGACTTATGAAATTGCTGTCCCTTTAAAATATCTTACACCGTTATCTTTAGATAACCATAAGTTTTTTTACAACGTTAAACTTAATGGAATAACAAATTCTCGCAATACGGTAGTACGCCAAACCAGTAATGGTCCGGTAACGATAACCACCACACCACATGGATTAATAAGCGCTTCTACGGGTGATTCAGATTTCCAAACGATGGCCTATGCTACCGATTTTTGGAGCGAGTATACCCTTAAATAGTGATTTGCTGTAATTAAAAGCTATCTGCAACTATAACTTTTCCTTAGCCGCCTGGGTAAATTTACTGGCAAATACAAAGTCGTTGAGTTCCTGATTATCAGTGTGTGCAATTTCTTTGTTCGAGCCTTCCCAGGCTTTTTTGCCTTGATGTAAAAAGATGATGTGGTCGCCAATACCCATTACTGAGTTCATATCATGGGTTACAATCACGGTGGTTATTTGGTATTCCTGGGTAAGCTCGTTAATCAGCTCATCAATTACGATAGATGTTTTAGGGTCGAGGCCTGAATTGGGTTCGTCCACAAACAAATATTTGGGTTCCATGGCAATGGCCCTTGCAATTCCTACCCGCTTTTTCATACCGCCTGATAGTTCAGAAGGGTAAAGACTGTTTTTATCTTTTAGGTTAACCCGCTCTAAACAGAAATTAGCACGGTCACGTTTCTCTGAGGCGCTCATATCACTAAACATATTGAGCGGAAAAATGATGTTTTCTTCAACCGTCATCGAGTCGAACAAGGCCGAGTTTTGAAACAGCATGCCGATTTGCTTGCGGATAGGCACGCGCTGTTCAAAATCCATATCGGTAAAGTTTTCGCCGTTAAAAATCACCTGTCCTTTGGTGGGTTCGTGCAGGCCGACAATACATTTAAGTAAGGTGGTTTTACCCGACCCCGAACCGCCTATGATTAAGTTGTTTTTGCCCGGCTCAAACACCGCGCTAATGCCGCGCAGTACTTCGTTTTCGCCAAAGGTTTTATAAATGTCTTTAATCTCAATCATAGCATTATACTGGTTACCATCAAATCGGCAAATAAAATCATCACACAGCTGTAAACCACACCCTGGGTAGCCGACTGGCCTACTTCCAACGCACCACCTGAGGTATAAAAACCCTGGTAGGCGCAAATTGAGGCAATTAAAAAGCCGAAAATGAAAGCTTTAACCAAGGCCACCTGGATGGTAATCGGCATAAAGCCATCGTGTACACCCATTAAATAATCTGCAGGGCTAACATCGCCGGTTACTACACAAGCAATGTAACCGCCGGTTAAAGCTAACGCTATAGAAAAGATGACCAGCAAAGGCACCATCAGCATACAAGCTATAATTTTAGGAGCAATCAAATAACCCGGTGCATTTACACCCATAATTTCGAGGGCGTCTATCTGCTCGGTAACCCGCATGGTGCCTATTTGCGAGGCAATGCTTGAGCCTACCCGGCCGGCCAAAACCAGCGAAGATATGGTAGGACTAAATTCCAGAATGTTGGAGTCGCGGGCAATACTGCCGGCAATACTGCGTGGTACCAGGGGGCTTGATAATTGGAAGGCTACCTGTATAGTGGTGGCAGCGCCGATAAATACAGAAATAATGCTGATGATGCCCATAGAGCCAATGCCTACAGATACCATTTCGCGCATCACTTCATTCCAATAGATAGAAAATTTTTCGGGGCGCCTAAAGCTTAATCTCATCAAGAGAATGTACCGGCCTAAAGTATAAAACATTGAACAGCTGCTTTTTTTGATTATGGGTAAAAATACGTTTTTATAATAAAGCCCTATAGCTTTAGTAAATTGCTTTATTTGTTAATAATTATGGAAAATGCCCTCATCACAGGCGCTACCCAAGGGATAGGCCGGTCTATTGCTATCGCATTTGCTAAACAAGGATTAAACCTGGCAATTTGTTCGCGAAAGGTAAAAGATTTAGAACAACTAAAGGAAGAACTATTGGTTGTAAATCCCAATATCAGGGTTTTTACCCGCGCTACCGACTGCAGTGTAAAAGCTGAGCTGCTTGATTTTGCCCGTGAGGCACAAGAGCAATTAGGTTTTATAAAGGTACTCGTAAACAACGTGGGGCTTTTTATTCCCTCAAAAGTACTGGACGACGAGGACGATACCCTGATGCACCAGATGAATACTAACCTAATACCGGCTTATGAACTGTATCGTTTTTTTGGTAAAAGCATGGCCGAACAGCGCAGTGGACATATTTTTAACATCTGTTCGGCGGCGGCTTTACATCCTGCAATAAATGCTGGTAGTTATAGTGTAACAAAAGCTGCGATGTATAGTCTTAATACTGTAATGAAACTTGAAATGCAGCCATACAGTGTAAAAGTAACCGCGCTATTGCCAGGTTCAACACTAACGGCATCCTGGGCCGGAACGGAGGTGCACCCCGACCGGTTTATAATGCCTGATGATGTTGCCGCTGCCGTAGTTACCACTTATTGCATGAGCGCAGGCGCTAATGTAGATGAGATTGTGATGAAGCCCGTTTTAGGTCAGTTATAATAACGTACCATCAAAACTTAAAACAATGAACAACAATAGAAGACTTTACCGCGACGAATTAAATAAAATGGTTGGCGGTGTGTGTAAAGGTATTGCCGATTACCTGGATATCGACCCTACTATTGTCAGGGTGCTGTTCCTGGTGGCTTTAATTGCTAAAGGCTCGGGCGTATTGCTGTACATCATACTTTGGATTGTTTTACCTAAAAAAGTGGACTACACTTTTAAACAACCCGAGGTAGATTATACCGTTTCGCCGGTACAGCCTGATTTTGAAGGCGCTTCGCCGTTTATCAAAAACGAGCCTGTAAAACGCAAAAGCAATTTTAGTTTAATTGCCGGTATGTTGTTCATTATACTGGGAGCCGTGCTGTTGTTAGACGAGTATAACATCTTCCCGGATTTAGATTTTGAACACCTATGGCCGGTTACTATTGTTGGAGTAGGCTTGGCACTCATTTTTACATCAGGTAATCGTAAATCAACCAATACTAATCCTCCAATTGTTTAAATCATGAAAAACGACAGATTATTTTCGGGCCTGGTACTGGTTATTATCGGGGCCGTATTTTTACTCAACAATTTCGGGGTAATTGATTTTCACTGGGGTAACCTGTTCCGTTTGTGGCCCGTGTTTTTGGTAATTGGCGGTGTTAATCTTTTGCTTTCAAACACCAGGGCGGTTTGGGCAACATTGGTTAGGGTAGCCGTGTTGGTGATTGGTTTGGGCTTTATATTATTTGCCAACGTTCCCGGTAAATATGGTTTTGGCCCGTTTAAATATCACTACAACATCACTGATGATAATAACAATGATGACGACGATGATGATACCGACGGGGATTTAAAAGTGTCTGATAAATCGTCGTCCAACACGTACCAGCAACCTTTTGTAGCAGGCACTAAATATGCCCGCCTTAATGTAAGCGGGGGGGCTACCAAATATACTTTAACCAAAAGTACCGACAGCTTGTTCACCGCTTCGACCAGTGAATACTATGGCGATTATAAATTAGACAGCCGTACCGAGGATTCGGTTACGGTGGTTGATTTTGACATGAACAAACGCCATGAGCGCTTCAGGTGGGATGGCGGCAATATGAATGTAGCCCGTTTGAGCCTGAACACTGCCCCCATTTGGGATATCAACCTGCGGGGCGGTGCTGCTAAAGTTGACTTTGATTTAACGCCCTATAAAGTGCGCAACCTGAATATTAACGGTGGTGCAGCATCGTGTAATGTTAAACTGGATGCTAAATTACCGGTTACTGATGTGGTGGTATCAACCGGAGCATCTGAGATTGATATTAACATCCCTAAAAGTGCAGCCTGCGATATTGTAACCTCAAGCGGTTTGTCATCTAACGATTTTGAAGGCTTTACCAAAATCAGCGGCGACCATTACACCACGCCCGGTTTTGAGAATGCTAAAAATAAAATCTACCTCAAGCTTAAAGGCGGCGTGTCTGATTTTAATGTGCGCCGCTACTAAATAAAAACTTTTTCTGCTGATTTGATTGAACGGTTGCCATGGTAGTGGCAGCCGTTAGTTTTTTGACAGATAAGTGTGAAGCTGATGTTTATCCTGCGCTCAATAAATCTGTCGTGTAAACGTTATGATTTGTACGATTATAATCACCAGTTAACCCCGGCAAAAAATTGAAATGCTGATTTAAAGGCCAAAACATTACATTTGCCGTTCTATAAAAATTTTGTTCTGAAATTACATGGTTAAATTCAACCGTTTTACATTGAGCAACGGCCTCCGGGTAATTGTTCATGAAGATAATACCACACCTATGGCGGTAGTTAACATTTTGTATGATGTTGGCGCCCGCGACGAAAGCCCCGAGCAAACCGGTTTTGCTCATTTGTTTGAGCACTTAATGTTTGGTGGCTCTATCAATATTCCTGTTTACGACGAGCCCTTACAGCGCGTGGGCGGCGAAAACAATGCCTTTACCAGTAACGATATAACCAATTACTACATTACGCTACCGGCAGCCAATCTAGAAACAGCTTTTTGGCTGGAGAGCGACCGCATGCTGAG
>CAXYKR010000007.1:0-4701 GCA_964277815.1 uncultured Mucilaginibacter sp.
AAACCTATCCACAACACGCAGATTTATATTCTGGATGAGAAAGGCAATCCAATATTGCCAGGCCAAACGGGCGAAATCTGTATTGGCGGAGATGGTGTGGCTCGAGGCTATCATGACCGTCCGGAGCTTTC
Organism: uncultured Mucilaginibacter sp.; assembly: GCA_964277815.1. Taxonomy (GTDB): domain Bacteria; phylum Bacteroidota; class Bacteroidia; order Sphingobacteriales; family Sphingobacteriaceae; genus Mucilaginibacter. Next base: position 132 of record CAXYKR010000007.1, read on the forward strand.
AGCAGAAAAGTTTGTTATTAATAAAAATTTGAGCGATAGTCGGCTTTACCGTACCGGCGATTTAGGTAAGTATGATGATACCGGCCAATTAATTTGCCTGGGACGCGCAGATTTCCAGGTAAAATTTCGCGGATATCGTATTGAGGTTGAGGAGATAGAGTCGCAACTGCTACAGTTATCGTTTGTTTCTGCCGCAGTTGTTATTGCAGTCGACGACCGTTTGGTGGGTTATTTAACAATCAAAGAACAGCCGGACGATAACGAGCAGTTAATTGACGCTTGCAAGGTACATCTCCAAAAATGGTTGCCGGTATATATGGTTCCTTCAGAAATTCGAATTACTGCCGCATTTCCGCTCACACCCAATGGCAAAACCGACCGGAACGCTTTAATCAAACAAACGCAGTTTGTCGAAGAGCAGCCGACAGCTAATGCAGCCGAGTCAAAAAATCCAACAGAAGAAATGCTGGTTGCGCTATGGAAAAAGCTGTTGCATCTGAATACCATTGGTCTGACAGCTGATTTTTTTGAAATGGGCGGACACTCTCTCCTGGCTGCTCAGATGATTGCAGAGGTTGAAAAAACTACCAGCATCCATGTTCCGCTGGCAATGCTATTTAAGTATCCCACTATTGAAGCCCTTGCATCGTACCTGGCTAAAAACAGGGTAGAAGAGTCGCAGGGCTCCTTGGTGACCATCAAGTCGTCCGGTAGCAAACCTCCTGTTTTTATTGTGCATGGCTATGGCTTAAACGTGCATATGTTTAACTTTTTGGCGCAAACCATGGATGGCGAGCAACCGGTTTATGCGCTACAAGCTAAAGGGCTAAACGGCCTGGATGAACCCGCAGATGATTTAGTGAAGTTAGCAGCCTATTATGTAAGCGAAATTGATAAAGTGCATCCGGCCGGCGACTTAGCTTTAGGCGGCTATTCGTTAGGGGGAAGCATAGCCTTGGAGATGGCAAAACAGTTGCAAGCCGCTGGCCGTAAAGTAACGTTGCTGGCCATGATTGACTCGTATGCCGAAGTTACTTTTGTGGAGGAAGCGAAATATGTAGCAGTTGCCAAAAAGGCAATACGTCAGTTGGGCAAGCTCAAATTTGTTGCCCAGTCGTTTGTGCAGAACCCGGCAAGTACCATTCATTATCAATCCGCTATCGTAAAAAGCCATATTCACCGTTGGTTAGGCTCGGACAGTTCTGAACATGCGGTACACTCGCCTTTGATTGATGAGATTTACGCCAAACTAAACCATGCTTTGCAGCATTATAAGCTTACGCCTTACAATGGTAAAGTATTCGTGTTTAAGGCTAAAACACGTGCTTATTATGTGCCCGACAGTAAGTACCTGGGCTGGAAACCTTTTGCCCGGCAAAGCATTAAGGTATACGAAATACCGGGCGACCACCAAACGATGTTAACCGGGAACAACGGACTGATTCTGGCGCAAAAACTGCAGGAGGCACTGGATGCTGGGAATAATTAAATCATGTCGCAGATTACAATAACCCAAACCGATAATTTAATATGGGAGCAAACCGACGTCCCACTTCGCTTAAAACAGGACGAAGTCCAGGTCTGGCGCGTTCGGGTGCCCGCTGCAATCAACTACATTGAGAATTTCCAGAGTGTATTGAGTGTGGCGGAAAACGACCGGGCTTCGCGGTTTGTGCATCCTGAAGATGCCTGCCGTTATATTACTGCCCATGGAGTTTTACGGCACTTGCTGTCTGCACATACAGGTATTGCAAAACACCAGCTTTTGTTTACTAAAAATGAGTTTGGCAAATCGGCTTTGGTACTCGGCGATAGCAAAGCAGCTATCCATTTTAATTTATCACATTCGGGCAGGTTTGTAATCATCGCTTTAAGTAAGCACCCGGTAGGTATAGATGTAGAGTACCTGAAATCTGATTTTAGTTTCGGTAGTTTGTTGCCTTATTATTTCACCGTGGCAGAGGCCCAATTTGTTAGCAGGTCTGCGTCGCCACCCGCGGCGTTCTTCAGTGCCTGGACCCGCAAAGAGGCGCTCGGTAAAGGCTTAGGGTCAGGCATTACTGAAAACATGCAAAATCTGCCCAGCCTCGATGGTATTCACCGGTCAACTGAACTAATTGTCGTAAACGACTGGAACGTGCAAACATTTCGGGTAGATGACGAGCATGTGGCGAGTTTGGCGTATAGCGGAAATGTAGCGGAGGTTAGATTTTTTGATTTCGTTAAGTAAGCTATCGTGCGGCTACCATCCTCTGAAGCCCGCAGTAGTCAGGTTTGAGTTAGTGAGGTGGCTCGAAGGACTACATTTACAAGCGTTGCGCTTTCTCCACCTACGCCGTTGGAAGTTGGCATCTAAAGCAAAGTTTAATCAAATTACGTCGTCTGCACAGAGGGAACAAATCGTTTTTCGAGAAAAAAAGCCGGCAAAAAAACAGAGATCCAGATCGCGATGCTTCCAAAATCGTTTAAATCAAAATATACAGACGTAATCCCAGATAGTATTAAACCCAAAAATCCGCATAACGAATAATAGTTTGCCTGCCGTAGCTTTAAAAGGTATCCATCTTGCTTGTAATTCATTTTAAAAGCAAAATTGAGTATGGGTATAAATATGAAGTAGAAGAGATTTTTTTGTAAGAACGATAAGCCGATCAAGTAGTTTTTCTGAACAGCTTCTTCAAAAGTTGTGATAACTTGATTCTTATATTCTTCAAGTTCGCTTTCATCAATTTTTCTGCTGGCTAATTCTTCTATGGCTACCAGCACCGCAGTCTCGGTGTAGCTAAATTTATTGTCAATAATGTGAAGTAATTCACTGACGCTTAAGGTGGCGTATCTTTTTTTAAGATCTTCTTGAGTGACCATTGGCTTTGGTTTAATTAACAAATATAAAATTTTAGTGATTTGACAGGTGTGGAAAATCGGATTTTTGATTCAGCAACTCTCTGTATAGTTGCGTTCTATCAGAAATTAAATTCAACGCTGATAAGCTCTAAGTTCAACATGTTTTACAATCCTTATCTTTGCCACCATGCTCAAATACCTGCGCTGGCTGTTGTTCCCGTTTTCACTGCTTTATGGTTTAGTGGTGATGCTGCGCAACTGGTTTTACGATGCAGGATTGTTTAAAAGCAAAAAGTTCGAACTGCCTGTTATTTGCGTAGGCAACCTGGATGTAGGCGGGGCAGGCAAAAGCCCCATGACAGAATATTTGGTGCGTTTACTTAGGCCGAACCATAAATTGGCCACACTTAGCCGAGGATACGGCCGTCAAACCAAAGGTTTTTGGGTGGCAAATAATGAGGTAAACCTTGTCAAAGCAACTACTGCCACTGCTACGAAATTTACTGCAACTACAAATACTGCAGCCCAACTCGGCGATGAACCTGCTCAGTTTGCCCAAAAGTTTCCTGATATTACCGTCGCAGTCTGCGAAAAACGGGTGGTGGGCATTGAGCGGCTGCAAGCCAGTCACGATCTGATTATTTTAGACGATGCCTACCAGCACCGGGCCGTTGAGCCGGGCTTCAGCATATTGCTGTTCGACTACAACCGCATTAATGAGCCACACCTGCTGCTGCCCGCCGGTAACCTGCGCGAGCCTTTTGCAGGTCGGTATCGGGCCGATGTTTTTGTGGTGAGTAAATGCCCGTCGGATTTAAGTCCCAAAGAGCAACAGAAAATTAAGGCACGGTTGAAACCGCTAAACTATCAGCAGGTGTTTTATACCTCGATTTCTTATCTGCCTTTACAAAACTTTAACGGTGGCGCAGAGACACCTATGCCCGGCCAGGACACCACCGTTTTTTTACTCACCGGTATTGCTAACGCCAAGCCGCTATTACAGCATTTGGGTAAGCATACCTCACATATTGTACATCATAATTATGCCGATCATCATCAGTTTAGCTTAAAAAATATTGCTAAACTTGCACAAGAATTTAATAAATGCACTGCCGCTCAAAAGGTCATCATTACAACCGAAAAAGATGCGCAGCGCCTGCGCACTCCCGAATTGTTGCCTCTGGTAAACACCTTACCTGTTATGGTGTTACCCATTGGTATCAGTTTTTTAAATGGGGGTGAAGCGCAGTTTAATAAAACGATATTTAACTATGTTAGACAGTATACAACGCACCGTAGCGTACATTAAAAACCGCATTGGCGATTTTGAACCCGAAGCCGGTATTATTTTGGGCACCGGTTTGGGTGGCTTAGTCAAAGAAATTGAAGTTGAAAAGCAGTTGCTTTACGCTAATATACCTGACTTTCCGGTAGCAACGCTCGAGTTTCATTCGGGTAAGTTGATTTTTGGTACACTGGCCGGTAAAAAGGTGGTGGCCATGCAGGGCCGTTTGCATTATTACGAGGGCTACAGCATGCAGCAAATTACCTTTCCGGTTAGGGTGATGAAAATGCTGGGTATCAAAACCCTGTTTGTATCTAACGCCAGCGGTTCGCTTAATCCGGATTTTAAAACAGGTGATTTGATGGTGATTGAAGACCATATCAATCTGCAGCCATCCAATCCACTCATCGGCAGTAATTACGAAGAATTAGGCCCACGGTT
>CAXYKR010000008.1:0-4059 GCA_964277815.1 uncultured Mucilaginibacter sp.
GCAAAGTAACGATTTTACTACGTTAACCCGTATATTTGAACATGATTTCTGAGCAAAGATATGATCAGCGGGGCGTATCGGCCTCCAAAGATGATGTTCACCAGGCTATTAAAAATATTGATAAGGGCCTCTACCCAAAAGCCTTTTGTAAAATAATACCTGATATATTAAGTAACGACCCGGCTTACTGTAATATTATGCATGCCGATGGTGCAGGCACTAAATCGTCACTGGCGTACATTTACTGGAAGCAAACCGGCGACCTGTCTGTTTGGAGGGGTATTGCTCAGGATGCCATCATCATGAACCTGGACGACCTGCTTTGCGTAGGCGCTACCGATAATATTTTACTGTCATCAACCATTGGTCGTAATAAAAACCTGATTCCGGGAGAGGTAATTGCCGCTATTATTAACGGCACCGAAGAAATACTCGAAGAGTTGCGCAGCCATGGCATCGGTATATACTCTACCGGTGGCGAGACTGCAGACGTGGGCGACCTGGTGCGTACCATTATTGTAGACTCCACGGTTACCTGCCGCTTAAAACGCGACGAGGTAATTTCCAATCACCGTATACAGGCCGGTAACGTTATCGTGGGCTTAGCCTCGTACGGGCAGGCCACTTACGAGCATGAATACAACGGTGGTATGGGCTCTAACGGCTTAACCTCGGCCCGCCATGATGTGTTTAACAAAACCATTGCCCAAAGCTTTCCTGAGAGCTTTGACCCTGCCGTCCCCGAGAGCCTGGTATTTTCGGGCAGTAAAAACCTGACCGATTTAATTGACATTGGCAACGGCAAAACCGTAACTGCCGGCAAACTGGTGCTCTCGCCTACCCGTACTTACGCCCCAGTAATTAAAACTATTTTAGATAACTACCGCAGCCAGATACATGGCATGGTGCATTGCAGTGGCGGCGCCCAAACCAAAGTATTGCACTTTGTGGACGACGTACATGTGATTAAAAATAACCTGTTCCCGGTTCCGCCGCTGTTTAAGTTGATTCATCAAGAATCAGGTACCAGCTGGCAGGAGATGTATAAAGTGTTTAATATGGGCCACCGCATGGAACTATACGTGCCCGAAAGTATTGCTGCAGACCTGATTAAAATCTCGCAAAGCTTCGGCATAGATGCCCAAATCATCGGTCGCGTTGAACCGGCCGCGACTAAGCAGGCAACTGTAAAGTCGGATTTTGGGGAGTTTGTATATCATTAATACCCATTAAGATTTATAGGTAAAGCCCGGCTATTCTGATAGTCGGGCTTTATTTTTTTCAAACAAAAAAAGGTCCGGCCATTTGGCCGGACCTTCTAGCATTAATCAACTATACTTGATTAATTAAAGATGTATCTAACACCAAACTGACCTGACCATGCAGAAGTGAATGCTCCTGTAGTGTAAGGTGTACCAGATGATGGCGCTCTGAAAGTGTAACCACCGGTAGTAGCGTTAGTTGGGTTTTGTAATGCTACGATAGAATAAGCCTGGTTGCTTACGAAGTACTGACGACCCCAAGATTTTTTCAACAAGTTACCTACGTTAAAGATATCAAAAGTTAATTGTAATCTATTTTTGGTTTTGCCAATTATAGCACCCAAATCCTGAGTAAAACGTAAGTCAAATTGATGAATCCAAGGAGTAACTGCGCCATTGCGTTTTGCATACTCGCCACGATGTTTGCTCAGGTAAGGGTCAGCATTGATAAACGCATCTAATGCAGCCCATTGCTGGTCTGGAGTGATCGCAGCACTGGTGCTGGTTGCAGCAATAGTGTTTAATTTGATGTCGGCCTGAGTTCTTGGAATAAAGAACAAGTCGTTACCATTATTTGGTCCGTTATCACTGTTGATGTTAGCTGAACCGATTACATAAGTAAAAGGCTGACCTGAATAACCAGAATAGAATAATGATATACCGGTGGCGAATGCTTTGTTAGCGCCGTAGCTAAAGCTGTAACCTGCCGAACCTACAATTCTGTGTTGGGTTTGGAAACTTGAAATAGCTAACGGTGGATTGTTAGGATCATCAACCACTTGTACAAACTCCCAGTTTGACAATGCAGTACTGCTGGTTGCATCATTTACCGAACGGGCCTTACCGTAGGTATATGCAGCCATAGCATTAAAGCCATTGTTAAAGTTTTTCTGTAATTGGGCAGTTAAGTTGTAGGTATAACCTTTGTTAGAGTTATCTAACAAAATAACGTTGGTAAAGTCGTTAGAGTTTACACGGCCGGCATAAGCAGGGCGTAAATCAGCACCACCCGACAATACTGGGTTAACTGTACCCGATCTAACAATGTTAAGATCGCTGTATACAACGTTATTAATAGTTTTAGAGTAAATACCTTCTAAGGTACCAATGATACCGTAAGGTAATTTAAAATCGAAAGCTAAGTTACTTCTCCAAACTTGAGGTATTTTGAAGTTTTCAGACACTAGGTCAACTTCGGCACGGTTGCTACCGGCAGCAGCAGCAGCCTGGTTATTAGGATCTGCAATAAAAGGAATTGTTCCTGAGCTTACGGTGCTAAACAACATACCGCTGTTACCATATTGGTTAGATAACCACACAAAAGGTACACGGCCGGTAAACACACCTGATCCACCTCTTATTTGCAAAGAACGATCGCCGTTTACGTCGTAGTTGAAACCTAAACGCGGAGATACCAAAATATTGGCACTTGGTGTACGGTCGGTACGGTAACCAGGGAAAGAAGCCGGGATCAACGGGTTAGCTAATGGTTTGTCACCATAAATTGGTTTGTCAAAACGCACGCCGTAAGTAATTTTCAAACCTTTCGCAGCATCCCACTCATCCTGAGCATACAAGCCTAACTGAGCAGCTTTAAAACGAGCGGCAGGAGTTGGATCGCCAGGGATTCTTGAATAAGTAGCCTGCACTGTACCGGTAGGTGTACCAGGTGTGCCATTGGCTGCAGCAGGAACTACGAAGTTTGATATGCTTGCTATTGTCCAACGACCGGCCAGGTTGTTGATAAATAAGTTCCTGAATTTAAAGAACTCATTATGGGTACCGATAGTGATGTTGTGGTCGCCAAGGTTGATTTTAAAATTATCAGTAAATTCAAATATATCCTGATCTAACTGGTTAGCCACAGAACTTCTTTCAGAACCTAAGAAAGCACTGTTACCAGAAATATTATCGATGTTGTTGATCTGAATTTGCGGAAATAACGCACCAGATGTCTGACGGGCATCACGTACACGAGTGTAACCAACCAATAAGTTATTTGAAAGCTTGCTGCTAAAATTGCTTCTAAGCTCCATAATACCTACGCTTTGTTTGTTATTGAACTTATATAAGTTGTTACCAAAACCAAACGAAGTTGCCGAACGGGTTAAGTTATCATCAAACGCATTAATATGATTAAAGCGCGCTGTTAACTGATGCTTTTCATTAATGTTCCAGTCTAACTTAACAAAATATTTGTTGTTCTCGCGTTTCAGATCCATAGGTCCGTATGAGCCCACATCATAACCATAACGGGTTAACGCATAATTTGCGATATTTTGCGCAGTAGCTAACGTAATAGCAGAACCTGGCTCACCTGCATTGTTTACAGTAGGTGCAGATCTGCGGCCTTGTTCAACGTTAGCAAAGAAGAATAATTTGTTTTTAATAATCGGACCACCCACGCGTACACCGTATTGCAAATCGGAGTAGTTAGTAGATTTTAATCCGGTTAAAACGTTTTTACCCTGAATGTCCTGATTTTTGTTGTAGTAGTAAACAGAACCTTCAACCTTGTTTGTACCCGAACGGGTTACAGCATTAACGCCGGCACCGGTAAAGTTACCTAAGGTTACATCGTAAGGCGCTAATACCACCTGAATCTCTTGGATTGCATCCAAAGCAATTGGCTGAGTACTGGCCTGACCACCCGGTGTACCCGAGGCTGATAAACCAAATACGTCGTTATTAACCGCACCGTCAATAGTGATGTTATTGTAGCGGTTGCTGGCACCACCAAATGAACTTTGTTGACTACCGCCGGCCTGAGGAGTTAAACGAGTAAAATCCTGCAACG
>CAXYKR010000009.1:0-7701 GCA_964277815.1 uncultured Mucilaginibacter sp.
GTACCCATACTCTCGAAACCTACGTGGGTTACGGCCTGGGTGTCAGCTACAATCTGGTCGTGCTCATGGTAGTCGGCTAATTCAACAATGCTTGAGCCTACGGCCATAAACAAATCGTACATGCGCTGGTAAGCTTCCTTATCTGTACGGTAAGGAATGAGTACCAGGTTTTGCCCGGCAGGCTCAAACGCTCCGCCATGCATCGCATGAAAGGTGACAATCTGGACATCATCAGGCAGATATTTATTGAATATGGCAATTTCCGGATGCTTTACCGAAGTTTGCCCGGCTACAATAGCGCCGTATTTGATAGACCCCGAAGTTTCGGCCACTACCCTTTCCATGTGCTCAGCCTCTACCGAATATATCAGCAGGTCGCTGGTACGGGCTACCTGTTTGCCATCTTCCATCACGCGGATGTGGTAGGACGTCAGGTCGGCTTGTAATGCATCATAATTTTGCGGCAAATCGCAGCCGCAAACAGTGTATCCGGCCTTAACAAAAGCCTTGGCGTATACCTTGCCCATATCGCCCAAACCTATAATTCCGATGTTCATGACCGCTAATATAAATATGGTTTGGTAAATTACGTGCGGTTAACCTATATTCGTTAGCAAGCTTATAAACCAGCTTTACCAAGCTTAGCTGCTGTTGGGCAACTTGTTAGCAATACGGTTAACTGATTTTTGCATCTATAATTTACTTTGATATTATGAAGAACAGGTATATCATGAGTGCTTTTGCACTGCTTTTATTAGCGACGAGCCTGCAAACGGCCACGGCGCAAGACAGCGCCAAACCCAAAGCCAGAACTCCCGTTACCTACCGGCCGGTAGTGAGACCGGGCACTTATGCTCCTGCGCAACAACCCGGCATTGCCCCGGTAAATACCGATAAAAGCCTGAGCGGACAATATCAATACCTTACTACCAAAGTATATAATTACCAGCGCCCGCCTTTGACGGCTTTTTATAAAAATGTAATGGATACGCTGCGGGCTGAACGTAAAAAATCAAAAGAGCTGCAGCAAAAGCTGTCCTCACAAGGCAAGGCTGTACAGGATTTACAATCGGACGTTAATGCCAAAGAACAAAGCCTGACCGAATCGAACGCGAAAGCAGATGCGATTAGCCTGGCAGGCATTATGGTAAACAAAACTACGTATAATACAATTATGTGGGGACTGGTAATTGCGCTGGGTGCTATCACCACCGTGGTACTGCTAAGCTCAGGCAGTGCACGCCGCGAAGCCAAATATCGCATTAAACTATACGAGGAATTAGACGAGGAGTACAAAGCCTATAAAGTAAAGGCTAATGAGAAAGAAAAGAAACTGGCCCGCGAACTGCAAACGGAGCGTAACAAGCTCGACGAGTTGTTGGGCAGAGGATAAATTAAATTATAAACCAGGCAAGCAAATGTTTGACTGGTTTATACAAATCTGTCAACTTATTTCAGGACGTTTCACCGTGTAAAGCAAAAAAAGCCATCAGTTAAATAACTGATGGCTTTTTTATTCGGATCTTCCGGTACTATCACACTTTGATTTCAACTTCAACACCGCTTGGTAATTCAAGCTTCATTAAAGCGTCAACTGTTTTAGAGTTTGAGCTGTAAATGTCCAGCAAACGTTTGTAGCTGCACAGTTGGAATTGCTCACGTGCTTTTTTGTTTACGTGTGGTGAACGTAATACAGTAAAGATTTTCTTTTCAGTAGGTAAAGGAAGCGGTCCGCTTACTACAGCGCCGGTTGGCTTTACAGTTTTTACGATTTTCTCAGCTGATTTGTCAACCAAGTTGTAATCGTAAGATTTCAGTTTAATTCTGATTCTTTGGCTCATTTTGTTTTTGTTTTAACCTGTTGTAAGAGCTATTCACTACAGCAGGCAGTTTATTTGATAAACTTACTGACGGCTGTTAACCAGCTATCAGTAAGTTATGGTATTACTTATGCTGAAGCAGTTTTTTTGCCTTTAGCTTTAGCAACTACTTCTTCCTGAACGTTACGAGGAGCTTCTTCGTAATGGTCAAACTCCATAGTTGAAGTAGCACGACCTGAAGTGATAGTACGTAATTGAGTTACGTAACCAAACATCTCAGAAAGTGGCACCATGGCTTTGATTACCTGCGCACCGTTACGGCTGTCCATACCTTGCAGCTGGCCACGACGACGGTTCATGTCACCGATAACGTCACCCATGTTTTCTTCAGGGGTTAAGATTTCGATTTTCATGATCGGCTCCAGTAACACTGGTCTACATTTTGGTAATGCCTCGCGGTAAGCCGAACGGGCAGCAATCTCGAAAGATAATGCATCCGAATCGACAGCGTGGAACGAACCATCAATTAACCTAACTTTTAAGCTGGTTAACGGATAACCCGCTAATACACCATTAGCCATAGCAGCAGCGAAACCTTTTTCAACAGATGGGATAAACTCACGAGGAATTGAACCACCGGTGATTTCGTTTACAAACTGTAAGCCTTCTTTATTCTCGTCAGCCGGAGAAAGAACTACCTGGATGTCGGCAAATTTACCACGACCACCAGTTTGTTTCTTATAAGTTTCGCGGTGCTGAACAGTACCAGTGATAGACTCTTTGTAAGCTACCTGAGGAGCACCTTGATTTACTTCCACTTTAAACTCACGTTTTAAGCGGTCCATGATAATATCTAAGTGAAGCTCGCCCATACCTGAAATTACGGTCTGGCCGGTTTCTTCGTCAGAGTTTACACGGAAGGTTGGATCCTCTTCGGCTAATTTACCTAAAGCCATACCCAGTTTATCAACGTCGGCCTGAGTTTTAGGCTCAATCGCTAAACCGATTACCGGCTCAGGGAATACCATTGACTCCAGAACGATTTTGTTTTTCTCGTCGCAAAGGGTATCACCGGTTTTGATGTCTTTAAAGCCTACTACCGCAGCAATATCACCAGCACCTACGTTAGGGATTGGGTTTTGCTTGTTAGCGTGCATCTGGAATATACGCGAGATACGCTCTTTATTGTCAGAACGCATGTTATGTACATATGAACCAGCATCCAAGTTACCTGCATAAACGCGGATGAAACACAAACGACCAACAAACGGGTCAGTTGCAATTTTAAATGCTAAAGCCGCAAATGGCTCTTTTACGTCAGGTTTAACCAATACTTCTTCGCCAGTATCAGGGTTAGTACCAACAACACCTTTTGAATCAATTGGTGAAGGCAATAACTCCATTACGTAGTCAAGCATGGTTTGTACACCTTTGTTTTTGAAAGATGAACCACAAGTCATCGGTACAATTTTACCGGCTAAAGTAGCCTGACGTAAAGCGTCCAATACTTCGCGCTCGGTAATGGTGGTCGGATCGTCAAAGAATTTCTCCATTAACGTATCATCAAACTCAGCAACAGCTTCCAGTAATTTCTCTCTCCACTCGTTAGCTTCGTCAACCAAGTCGTCAGGGATTGGCACTTCGGTAAAGGTCATACCTTTATCGTGCTCGTTCCAAACCACACCACGGAAGTTGATTAAGTCAACTACACCTTTAAAGTTGTCTTCAGCACCGATAGGGATTTGCAGAGGCACCGCGTGGCTGCCCAGCATATCACGTACTTGTTTAACAACTTTTAAGAAGTCGGCACCCGAACGGTCCATTTTGTTAACGAAACCGATACGAGGTACGTTGTAGTTGTTAGCCAAACGCCAGTTAGTTTCTGACTGAGGCTCAACACCGTCAACGGCCGAGAACAGGAAAACCAGACCATCCAGTACACGCAATGAACGGTTTACCTCTACGGTAAAGTCAACGTGGCCCGGAGTGTCAATTACGTTTACCTGGTATTTGTCACCACGGTAGTTCCAGAATACGGTAGTAGCAGCCGAAGTGATGGTAATACCACGCTCCTGCTCCTGTGCCATCCAGTCCATGGTAGCAGCACCCTCGTGTACCTCACCAATTTTGTGGCTTACACCAGCGTAGTAAAGTATACGTTCGGTTGTAGTGGTTTTACCAGCATCAATGTGAGCGGCAATACCAATGTTTCTTGTATATTTAAGATCTCTTGACATTTGTGTTTTTATTGAGTGAATGAGTGAGTGAGTGAATGAGTGAGTATTTAAACTCCGCTCTGTTATTCACTCATTCACTCATTCAAAATTCACTCATTCACTAATTAGAATCTGAAATGTGAGAACGCTTTGTTGGCTTCAGCCATTTTGTGCGTATCTTCTTTTTTCTTAACGGCAGCGCCTTCACCTTTAGAAGCAGAGATGATTTCGCCGGCTAATTTCTCCATCATGGTTTTTTCACCACGACGACGAGCATAGCTAATTAACCATTTCATGCCTAAAGCGATTTTACGCTCCGGACGAACCTCGGTAGGAACCTGGAAGTTAGCACCACCCACACGGCGAGATTTAACCTCAACGGCAGGCATTACGTTGTTTAACGCTTTTTTCCAGGTATCTAAACCACTTTCGTTGGTTTTTTTCTCAACGATGTCAACAGCGTTGTAGAAAATGCTGTATGCGGTAGATTTTTTACCATCATACATCATGTTATTTACGAACCTGGTTACCAAAACATCATTAAATCTTGGGTCAGGAAGAAGGATTCTCTTTTTCGGTTTTGTCTTTCTCATTTTTACTATCCTCCTTTAATTATTTCTTTTTGCCTTTAGCTGGTGCACCTTTAGCTGCTGCTGCCGGTTGACCTGGTTTAGGACGCTTAGTACCATATTTAGAACGACGCTGATTACGGCCGTTTACACCTGAAGTATCCAACGCACCACGAATGATGTGGTAACGAACACCAGGTAAATCTTTTACCCTGCCGCCACGGATTAACACGATAGAGTGCTCCTGTAAGTTGTGACCTTCACCCGGAATGTAGGCATTCACCTCTTTACCGTTAGTAAGGCGCACACGGGCCACTTTACGCATTGCTGAGTTTGGTTTTTTAGGGGTAGTGGTGTATACACGTGTACACACGCCTCTTCGCTGTGGACAGCTGTCCAACGCTGGGGATTTACTCTTATCCTCCAGAGCTACTCTACCTTTTCTAACTAATTGTTGAATAGTAGGCATTTCTTCCTTTTTGTTTTACTTCTTTTTAACCCGGTTTTCGGGTCTGCAAAAGTACGCACTTATTTTTTGATTTTCAAGTGGTTAAAAATCTTTTTTTGAGTGAGATGTGTGGAATATGCAAGATGGGTATAGCATTGAACCTGAACAACTTGATTATTGGGTCGGAAAATGCTATGTAAGTTTACAATATATGGTTACCCGCACCATTTTCAGCTAATATTGGAGGTGATAGCAAATACTAATGCATACTACCCAATTTGATATTATTTACACAAGTACCGAAGCCGATAATCAACACCAGGGCGCCAGCCAGCAACCACATCCAGCGCTGGGTTACCAGCGCGGCAATGATTGTAAACACAAAGTGCGCCACCGAAATAAAGAAAGCAAGAATCAATCCTTCCGTAGGGTTGGCCAAAGCCGACAGTACGGTATAAGCAACAAAGGCCAGTAGGTTATATCCCAGTATCTTGCCATTCGTGTGGTTGCCGGTGTCTTGTTTTGAAGGTTCGGGCGGAGTAATCATACGGCTATTTCGTTACGTAAGGTTTCAAGGTAGGCTGCCTTATCATCGCGGTAAAACAGGTTCATGGTTTCGAATGGGATAATCTGCATGTCTTTGTTAACGATATGCACGCAAGATTTTTTGATAGCCCGGACATCAAAATTATACGCATCAATAAAATTCATGATAATGACCCGGAACAGGTTTTCGTAGCTCAAGCCAGGCGCCTCAATTTGCGGCAGGCAACACATAATGGATGCCAGGTGCTCTTGCGCCTTATCAACCGAGTTACCGGTGCTAAACATGTGCAACAGGTGCTGCTTTAACAGTTCATCCTGTTCATAAACAATCGTATTTTTCGAATTGTCCAGCAAATCGTCCGGGTTAATCATTCGCGTAAGGGGGAAAACGCAACCACCTGCTTTTAACGCATATCCCATCACCAGAGCGTCGGGATTACAAGGTACAGGCAGCAAATCCTGTTCGGTAAAAATGCTGGTTTGGTCTAATATAGCCTGCCGCACCTCGGTAAGCGTGTAGCGGTCGGTAGCTGGGTTAAAGTTGTCCAGTCGGCCGGCTTGTTGCGTGGGCTGCAACGTTACACCGCGTACGCAACGCTGCTGCAAGGCATACTCTATAATCTCTCCTATCTCGTCGGTATTGAGCCCCTTTTGCAGGGTAACCACCAATGTGGTAGACAGGTTATACTTGTTCAGGTTGGCAATAGCCTTGGCCCTCACCTCGCGCAGGTCAACGCCACGCAGTTTTTCGAGCGCTTCCTTTTTGAATGAATCAAATTGCAGGTAAATTTCGAAGTCGGGCATGTAGGTGGCCAGCCTTTTCACAAACTCTTCGTCTTTAGCTATGCGGATGCCGTTAGTATTGACCATCAGGTGTTTGATGGGCTTACGTTTGGCAATATCCAGTATCTCAAAAAATTGGGGATGTAGGGTGGGCTCACCACCGCTTAGCTGCACCACATCGGGTTCGCCCTCGTTGGCTACAATCACGTCAAGCATCTGCTCAATTTCGGCCAGGGTGCGGTGCCGGCCGTAGTGAGGCGATGACATGGCATAGCACGTGGGGCAGGTTAAATTACAGCGGTCGGTAACCTCAATTACCGTGAGGCAAGAGTGCTGCTCGTGGTCGCGGCATAAACCGCAATCGTAAGGGCAGCCAAAGTGGGTAGCCGAATTAAACTTCAACGGCATTTCGCTGCGCTTGGCGTAGTTGCGGCAGTTTTTATAATACTCAATATCGGTGGCTATCAATACCTTTTCGGGCCCGTGATGCCTGCAGTTTTTGAGCATGTAAACATTATCGTCCTCAAAAACAATTTTGGCATCTACCCGCCGCAAACAGGTGGAGCAAATGCTGATGGTAAAGTCATAGTAAATGTATGGGCGTTCAGGCATAGGTTGTCGTTATTTTTGAAGGATAGATAAATACTTTGTAATAATATATTAACCCGGCCAGGCAAGCCAACTGCAAAACCGATAAACCGAAGTTAAAAAAATAAGCGGGCTTTATAAATTCAATAAAAAAACGAAAGCTCAGGTAAGCCACCATCATCACTTTAAACCGGAATCCATTGGCCAAGCGGTACCTTCGTTCAAACAGGGCTAAGCTGATACCGAACAGCAACCAGAAAACAATCTCGTAAAGATTAGTAGGATGCCGGTAAACGCCATCTCCAAAATTGATGGCCCAGGGCAAACGGCTGGCAATGCCATAAGTGCCATCTTCGAGCCCGGCCAAAAAGCAGCCCTTCCGACCAATCATCATACTCAAGATAATGGGATATACCATTAAGTCGCCGGACGATGCTTTAACGCTTATTTGTTTTTTCATCAACTCAACACCCAAAAGCCCTCCAAGCAAACCACCAATAATGGTGGTATTACCCATAAAATAAATCCAGTCGGCATACCGCAGCTTGGGCGGATTTTCGAGCACGCCTAACACGTGCGAGCCTAAAAAAGCACCCGCTGCGGCACCTAAAAAAATAAGCAGGCGGTGCTCGTCGCTGATGGGGTCGTGCTGGTGCTTTCGTAAATACAAATAGTAGCGGTACCCGATAAAGTAAGCCAGCGTTTCGCATAAAAAATGCACCGGGATAACC
>CAXYKR010000010.1:0-14807 GCA_964277815.1 uncultured Mucilaginibacter sp.
TTTTCAAAAAGGCCATAAGTCAATACGTCATAAGGCATTATTAATGCAGAAAAATAGTTATAAAAACTTAGCTGCACATCTTCTTTAATGCCTAATCTGGCTATACCAACAAAAGGATATTTGGTAAAAAGTTCCACAAATATGCTATTGTTAGCAAGACTGGCGATGTCAATGGTGTTAAATCTGATTAATAATAAGGCAACGGAAAAAGTAATGACGGTAAAAAAGATCATCACGTTTTTAAACGTTAATTTGTTTGTGACAAAATATGCTGTTAAAAAATAAAAGAAGTAAGACCTGCTATAAGATAAAAGGGTATAAACAAGAATCAAAAATAAGAATAACCTCCCTGAAATGTTTTTCTTAAAAAATGTAGCCAACCAATAACCAAAGAAAATTTCAAAAAAAACAATGAAGAAAATGCCCATACCCTCTTGGCTTGCTACAAATTCTCCACGATCATCAAACATTGATGTAATATTTCCTAACGTAATTC
The DNA here is from genome assembly GCA_964277815.1 of uncultured Mucilaginibacter sp. Lineage (GTDB taxonomy): Bacteria > Bacteroidota > Bacteroidia > Sphingobacteriales > Sphingobacteriaceae > Mucilaginibacter. The sequence continues at coordinate 497 of CAXYKR010000010.1, forward strand.
CTCTTAGTTTTAAAATAAATAATAAATAAATAAAGAAGCTTGTCCATACCCATGATGCTTTGATCGGAAAATTGACAAGCGATTTTTTTTGGTGCCAATGTGGCAAAAGCCATCCAATACTCAATACACTTATTCCGAGTAGATAATAAAATGATAAGTAGGCAGCGCCTGCTACAGATCCATAAATACCTATGAAAAAAATTACAAATACTACATTAAATAAGCTTGCTTTGATTAGCGGAGTCATTTACAAATAGTTTTTGTGTTTTACACGGTTGGGCATAACCATACATTTTAATGCAAAAAGAAACAATTTTATTGTTGCTGGAAAAAAGTAAATGACAGATAATAATGTAGAATATGCAAAATTTTTATAGCCATTATGTGTTATGATCATTTTTTTATCGGCCTTTAGTTTTCCATGAGGACGTTCGAAGTTGCGATCCGATATGGTGCTTGCTGTATTAGATCCGACATGCCCAATATTTGCGATTGCATTATAAGGGATAGTGTAGCAGGGTACTTTTTCTTTTCTGGCAGAGAGACTCATGTAATTATCCCAAGTTCCCCAATAGCGATTGAATTTTTTATGATAGAATGCTGTTATAAATCTTTTTAAAAAAAAGAAACTGTTGAAAACCATATTACTGCCCCAAATAATTTCTGAGTATTTAGGTAAGCTACGGTAAGTATATTCTATATTTATTTTTTTCCATATATCTCGACTTACGTACCATCCCCAAATAATAGGTATTTTCAAACTTACAGCGCATGGATTTCTCCTCGTATTAGTAAGCTTCTCGAAATAATTATTTAAAGTTATAATACCTTTATTTTCTAAACCTTTTTCTGCAAGGTACAAAGCTGTTTGTATTCCTTCAATTGAGGGTATGCAGTCATCTTCAAGAATAAGGAGGTTGTCTAAATTAAATGTGCTAAAGGCCCAATCTATAGCTTTAGGAATACTTACATTAATACCAAAGTTAACAGACGGGTTGAAGATATTAGATTCTTCTATTTGCGATTTTTTCGCTAATTCAATAATATTTTTCTGTATATCAGAATCGTCATTATTTCGGGGGCCGTCGATAAAAAAAAATATATTTGAGCGATTAATACTTTCTAATGATTTCAATAGAATTTTTAAGGTATCATAGCGGTTAAACGCTATAATCAGAATATTTAGCTTCATGCATTACGGTTTAGAATTTGTAATCGTAGTAATTTTAAACTTTCCCATGCTGCAATTGGATTAACTATACATTTAATCTTATTGAAAAAGTCAATTCTGATGTCGTTTATGAACAAGTCTACAATAAAGTTGGAAAAAATCTGGCTTATCAAATACGAGTAAGCTGCGCCAGTAATTCCCCACACTTTTATCAGAAAAAACGATAAAACGACACTAAATATGCCACTTAAAATCATTCTGTAAAAATTATGTTTATCTTTTTCTTGACTAATCAATACTCTGCTGTAAAGCATGCCTACAGATACAAAAGGAACTGACAAAACGGTAATACGTAATACGTCAGCTCCTTGCCAATAGGCTTTTCCAAATAAAAAAGTAATTAAAGGAGATGCATAAAATAAGATTGGAATTATTAAAATAGCACTTACCCAAAATAAAGACGAGTAGAAGTTATTAATTATGCGGTCAAAAGCATATTGCTTGCTAACGAGTAACGGAGTAGCAACATTAATGAGCAAAACCGATAAGGTGTTAAACACTTCGCATAAACGAATTGCCGGAGAATATAAGCCTAAGTCATACATGGTACAATATCTTTCAATAAAAAATACATTAATACGCATGATTAAAAATATGGAAAGCCCGGCACCAAGCAGAAGTACTCCCCGATTGAGTAGTTTGAGTAATATTTCTCTTTTAACAAACGAGAGCCGTATATAAAGCTTATGCTTTTTGATTAAAACAAGGTACCATAACGATAGCAAAAGATAATCCAATACATACAGATAAATCAAAGTACTTAGCGCGTTTCGTATCGGAAAAAGCAGTATATATAATCTTAGTGATAGCGATGTAATGGCTAAGAATAATTTACCTAACGAAAGTAACTTGTTGTTTTGTCTTGATAGAAAAAATAATTCAGAAAAATCAACTACGCTGATAATCAAAGGAAGCGCCAGTAGTAATATTTGACTAAAGCTTAAGTGAAGCTGATTCTTTAAAATAGTTAAAAATAATACAGCTGCTACGGATGTAATTAACCTGAGAACAATGGAATTAGAGAAATAAGAGTACTTCGTAAATTGTTTATTTTTCGCAAATTCTAACAAAAGGATGTTTTCTAATCCCAGTTTTGTAAGACTAAGAATGAACGTCAGAAGAAAAACGTAATAATTATACGATCCAAATTCTCTCACCGTCAAAATTCTTGAAATTATTACACTAACCACTAAGGTTGAAACCATCTTGTTGAAGATGTCTAAACCTGCGAATAAAAAAGTACTTAAATATTTTTTAATCATATAAGTACATTTTAATGAATAAGACGAGAATACAAAAAAATGTAAATAGGCTTGCAAAAAATAGGACTGAAATAATCAGAGAAGGTTTTTGGATTTCAAGCGGCAAAATCGGTTCGTCAACAATTTGAATTAGTGGAGTCTCCTTTCGAAGAGAAATTTTCGATAACTCAAGATTTTTTACTAATTCTGTTAATATTGCTTTGTTGGCTTCTGAATTTAATTGAAAACGTTGCGCCGGAACTCGTAAAATTTGCTTCGTTGGATTTAAGTTTGGTGTGGCGTCGTTTACTATTGCTGAGTTATATATTGCGCCGTTTAATACACGCTTTACAGAATCAGCTTGATGTTGCAGGATCAAAACGTTTTGTAATGTTTTCTTTACCTTGGTAGTAACAAAAAAGTCATTAACCGTTTTAACTATTTGTTGATTAAACATTTTTGCAAACAGTTCATTCTCGCTTTTTACATCAACTCGTATAATACTAAGCTTTTTATCAGGCTTACTTACGGTAAGTATATCTTTATTAATATCTCGAACAATGGTGTTCAATAAACTATCTTGGAGCCTGCTGAATGTTTGCCCATTTTTTATGGAAAAATCAACGTTTGCATACACCTTATCTTTCCATTTTTCTCTCAATTTTTTATATTGTATATAGGAGTCAACAAGCAGCTCTCGATGCCCATTATTATTTACTTCACTTAACAGAGCTGTCTGAACCATCTTTCTTGATTTATAAAGCTCAATTATATTGTCTCCTTGAAAAATTCCACCAGCACCTGAATTCATATCAATTCCGACCATCGATGCTAAACCCGAATACTGCCCCAGTACGCCGCCTGCGCCTCTTTCTCCTTCTTCCAACACAAATGTGCAAATAGCTATGTACTTAGGTTTAGAGAAATATACGTACGAAAAACCTAACAACGCTCCTAAAATTGCAAATGATATGATGATCTTCCAGTACGAAATTAAGCGTTTTAGGTAATAGGAAGCTTGTAAAATGGTTGTTTTTAACGGTTTCATTCTTTAAAATTCATTTCATCTGCCTTTCATTACAATACAATTTACATATATCAGTTTGGTAGGCTCAAAAGGTACTTTATTTGGATCTGTGTAGTTGGGATTAAAGTGCCTTGTTTTAAGGTAGAACGATTAGTGAAGGCATTAGCAACGTGTAGATCGAGGGTATTTATTAAGATTCACGCAGCAAAGGTATTCATTTTTTAGTTTTTCTTTTTAAAATCGGTCGCTAAGTTTTGAATTTGAAAGATCATTCAGATGAGTTTTACAAGAAGATTCCAATGTAGTTTGTCATGCTGGCATCATCAGTTGTTAAATTCAAAAGTACAATAGAGTGTGATATGTGTCTAAAGGAAATAATTACATGAACTAAATACAACAATAAATGGTATTTTATCAACTATACCCTATACTCACGTATTAACAAAATTACTTCGTAAGCTATGAGAATGAGCTTCTAATGTTGTGATTATAAAGGGTCAAATGAATGACTGGCTTGCACTTTAAAATATAATTTTGAATTTAATCTTCGCGAGTAGAATGCTTCTATTTTGTTCTGCTAATAAAAATGTAGTTATAACTGAAGAGATACATGCGATTAATTCAATTATAAAAAGTACGTAATTTATTTAATTTTGTGGTCGCTGTATGGATATTGTATATGATAATATAGTTTTTCAACTTCAAGATGCTGGTGGGATTTCCTCCTATTGGTTGCAATTGATTTCCAGATTATTGAGGGATAAAGTAGATGTTAAGTTTGTACATAGCATAAGCCAAAACATTGCAGCTCGAGAGTTAGAAATTAACTCAGACAAAATTCTCAGGAATGTCAAATCTCCAATTTTCCTCGAGCGTTTTATCAATCCTGCTTTAAAAGAGTTAACGAGTCAGTTTTTATTTCATTCAAGCTATAATCGGATAAGCTCAAATAAACGTGCGCTGAATATTATTACTGTTCATGATTTTATTCATGAAAAATTTTATCATGGATTTAGAAAAAAAATTCATTGCTTTCAAAAAAATCAAGCAATAGATGCATCGAGGAAAATTATAACTGTCTCAGAAAATACTAAGAATGATTTATTAAACTTTCATCCTAATTTACAATCTGAGCATGTAAAGGTAATATATAATGGAGTTTCTGAAGAGTTTTATCCGGTAAGTCAAACAGAACACATAAACAAACCATATCTTGTGTTTATCGGTTCGCGCCAACCATACAAAAATTTTAAATTTGCCGTACAACTTATCGCGGAATCAAAAGAATTCGATCTTTATATTGTTGGATCTCGTTTTACTTCTGAAGAAGAAAATTTGCTAAGAAAAATTAGTGGAAGATTTAAGCTTTTTACCGGTATCAATAACGCTCAATTGAATTTGTTATATAACAATGCTATTGTTTTGATCTATCCTTCGTCTTATGAGGGTTTTGGGTTACCAGTATTAGAAGCTATGAAAGCTGGTTTACCATTCATAGCTCATAATAGCTCATCAATACCAGAAGTAGCCGGCAATGCTGGCGTGCTTTTAGAAGAAATGGACATTGGTGCTGCTAAAGAGGCTTTATTAAAAATTCAGAGTAATAGACCTAAGTATATTACTCTAGGTTTTAAACAAGCTGAAAAATTTTCTTGGGAAAAATGTTATCAAAGCACGATGCAGCTGTATAAGGAAGTTATAAGCGAATGAAAGTATCTATTATTACAGTAGCATTTAATAGCGCTAAAACAATTGAGGACACGATAAAGTCCGTGTTAGCACAAACTCATAATGATGTTGAATATATCATTATTGACGGACAGTCTACTGATGAGACTTTAAGGATAGTGGAGAGATATAAAAACCACACATTCAAAGTAATTTCAGAGCCTGATAAAGGTATTTATGATGCTATGAATAAGGGGCTTAGTCTCGCAACTGGCGATGTTGTTGGTATATTGAATTCTGATGACGTTTTTGAAAGCGATGATGTATTGTCTATCGTTGCAGAGCAGTTTGTGAATGACAAATCAGTTGAGATTGTATATGGCGACTTAGTTTATGTATCAAGTAATGATCTCAGCAAAATTAAGCGAAGATGGTTATCTAAAGCTTATTATGAAAACTTTTTTGATGACGGACACGTGCCGCCGCACCCTACCTTGTATTTAAAGAGATCTGTTTGCAACATAGCAGGAGGATTTAATTTAAAATATAAACTTGCTGCTGATTATGAATTTATGCTACGTGTGTTTAAAAATAATAAATTCAAATCTATACATATTGCAAAAGTTATGGTGCGTATGAGGCTGGGAGGGGCAACTAATAAGGATTTTAATAATATATTCATAGGTAACCAAGAGATACTAAAATCATGGAAAGATAATGGGCTCAAAGCACCGATAAATTTGATGCCTAAAAGGATTTATAGAAGATTGATACAATTTATATGAATGTATTAATAACAGGTGGAACCGGATTCCTCAATAAGTATTTGAAATGTAATTCAAATCATTCGTACATAACTGTAGGTCGTCACGATGCCAATATAAAGTGCGACTTATCTGAAGATATTCCTTATGTTACTCAAGTAGATCTTGTAGTCCATGCCGCTGGTAAAGCTCATTCAATACCAAGAACATTTGCAGAAAAAAGACTCTTTTTTGATGTAAATGTAACTGGAACTAAGAATCTTCTTTTAGCATTAGAGAGAGCTCCTCAAGCGCCTAAATATTTCGTTTTCATAAGTAGTGTTGCAGTTTATGGTCTTGATAGTGGAATTCTTATTAAAGAAGACTCTCCTTTATTGGCCAAAGATCCTTATGGCAAAAGTAAAATTGAAGCGGAAAGAGTAGTTAGAGAGTGGTGCAAAAAGAACAATGTGATTTGCACTGTTCTTCGCTTACCTTTACTGGCTGGAACGAATCCTCCTGGCAATTTAGGTGCAATGATAAAAGGTATAAAAAAAGGCTATTACTTTAATATTGGAGGAGGTAAAGCACGTAAAAGCATAGTCTTAGCAGAAGATGTAGCCAGCGTTATCCCAATAGCAGCGGCAATAGGTGGTACTTACAATTTAACAGATCGCTATCATCCAAATTTTTATGAGTTATCTGATAGCATTGCAAAACAGTTAGGTAGTTCAAAGCCGGTAAGCATTCCAATGCTTGCGGCAAAAGCAGCAGCATGCATAGGGAATCTTTTAGGAAACAGCGCGCCAATAAATTCCAGAAAGCTAAGAAAAATTACATCTGACTTAACTTTCGACGATAGCAAAGCCGTCGAAGCATTTGGCTGGAACCCAACACTTGTTCTGCAGGGTTTTAAAATAAAATAACATCAAGCATTCATTGCTTGTCTGAGAGCTTTTTATCACGCTCTGTTATGACATAAGTTGGTCGGGTATCTTGATAAAATAATTTAAGTGTCATTACAACAAATCCGGATCTGTCCCACCCTCATTGGCGTGTGTTATCTTGCTTAAATTATAACTTACCTCACCATCCTGCTCATTGCCTTTAATCAAGCCCTTACTGTATAAACTTTGCAGTACTTGCTCAGCCTGGCGGTGCATGGTTTGCGGAGCTTCGTTAGGTTCATACCCCGTAAGTTTGGCGGCTACATCGGGCGCTGTACCTTCGCCTAATTGGGCTAAGGCATACAGTACCTTGTCCTGCCAATCTGCATCCCCGTGGTAAGCTTCGGGCGGGGCTACGGGTTTAAACTCTTCGTTAAAGGGCTGGTCTGCTTTGTTCATAGTAAAAGTTAAACATTTGTGGTTAGGCATATGTTTTAGTTTCCGTTATACTTGTATTATGATCAGAGCGTATCAACTTTATACCGGCCCTGATGGCCATTCATACTTTAAAACCGGTAACGTATCAGAAGCTGTGATTACTAAGGCGCAATCTATCCGTTTTCAAGAGTCGCCGCCCGGTTCGGTGTACGACTGGCACCCGGCGCCCACCATGCAGTTTGTGATTAACTTACGGGGCACACTTGAGTTTACCACATTTAAAGGCGAAACCTTTATTTTGAGACCAGGTGAGGTTCTGATAGCGCAGGATACCAGCGGCAGCGGGCACAAATGGCGTTTAATGGGTACCGACCCATTGCAACGGGCTTATGTAGTTTTTGATGATACTACCGACATTAATTTTGTGCCCGAAAAGGTAGCCGATGTTTAATCTGAATAAAAATGTTTATTAGAGTAGGATAAAACCATTTTGCAAATTCGGATAATTCAGTCTAAAGACACGTATCAGCTATTAGTAAAATTGGCTTTTAACACATTAAACTTCTGATTAAATCTACATCTTTGCATTTATGAGACCCGGAGATAAAGTAGTTTGCATTAACGATAAGATTGATCCTGACAAAATAGAAGAGATCAAACAGGACTTTGAAATCTGGATTACTAAAGATAAAGAATACACCATCCGCGAAATACTGGACAATAACGGTATCGTGACCGGAATTTTGTTGGAAGAAGTGCATAACTTTCCTAAATTTTTCAAGCTCATCAACCGTTTTCAGGAACCCGCCTTTGCTATCTGGCGCTTCCGTAAACTCAACTACGCTACATCCGAACAAGCTGAGGAAGTAAGTGAAGAATTAGTAGGTGTAGGAGGAAAGGAACAAGAAGCCGAAAAGCCCAGTTCTTTTTAAGGCATTGCTAAAATTAAATTGTAGCGATACTTCATCATTTAAATTATTGATATGAATATTCGTTTGGCAACCCATGCCGACATTGATTCTATTATGTGCCTGGTTAAGCAGGTAGTTCCAATAATGCAGGCTACCGGCAATTTGCAGTGGGACGATCATTATCCTAATGCCGAGATTTTCACTGCTGATGTACAAGCCGGCCAATTATGGGTGGCTGATTTGGATGGCGAAATAGTAGGCGTAATTGCTATTACTTTGGAGCAGGAACCCGAGTATGCACAAGTACCCGAATGGGACATTACTGAGCCTGCCGTAGTAGCGCACCGTTTAGCTGTTAGTCCCAACATGCAAGGTAAAGGTATTGCCAACAGCCTGTTGCAACAGTGCGAAGTGGTGGCAAGGCAAAAAGATATCCCGCTGATTAGGTTAGACACGAATACGGTGAACCGGCCTATGCAAAACCTGTTCTTAAAAATAGGTTACCATTTAGGAGGAGAGATTGACCTGCACAAAAAACCGGGGTTAAAATTCATAGCATTTGAAAAGCGCTTGAATTTAGAAACCGTTTAGCGCCTGAATCAGTAACAAACTTTTCGATAACTCATGCTGCAAACCAAGTAGCGTGAGTTAATATTTACAGTCTGTTGGATTTAATTCTACCGAAAAAGTAGCGCTCTCGTCTGTTACCTGCCGACCAGTCGAGGTATCAACCTTAAATGGTTTTTGCATTAATGCTTTGGGAGTTAATAAAAAGGCAACGGTTAGCGTGTCTGTTTGGCCTTCCTGCATGTAGGTCCAAACCGCTTTGATACTTTTATCTTTTTGTACGCTGCCCACTAAATTACCACGGCGAGCATCTTTTTCGTAAATGCTTTCTACAAGTTTTCCGCTTACCTTGCCGCTTTCAATGTGCAATTGTACATACTGAGTGTCGCGCATCTGCTTGCCGCTTACACGCATATAACAACCGTCTTGGGTGCGTCTGGTTATCCGGCCACGTTTAGCGTCTCTGTTGGTGCTGTCCGGATTGTTTTGGGCTTCTTTTTGCGAAGAGTTTTGGCAAGCGGTAAAGGCCAGCATACTGATGCCGGCTAATGCAGCAGCGGCTTTTTTGTAAAAGGTATACAAAGGAGTCATAGCTTTAAATGGTGAAATAACCTTACTATTAACCCCGCAGTTTAATTTTTGTTGTAAAGATGAGTCAGTGTAATTTAGCCTTATAACTTCCCACCGAATAGATAGGCACTTTAAAAAGGACCTATCTTTAAATTAAATTTTATTTTTTTTTGTAGCAAACTCGCGAATCATCGTACCTAAGCTACTGATATTAAAAGGTTTTTCTAAGAAACCATCAGCACCGCTTTTTTGTGCTAACTGCTCCAGGTTAGGCATGGTTGATACTAATATCACCGGAATATGCTGTAATGAAGGTGTTGCTTTGATGTGCTGGCACCACTCGCTGCCGCGTTTGCCGGGTAAAAGCTCGTCCATCAAAACCAAGTCAGGCTTTAATTCTTCAAAGCTGTTGGTGATAGTGCCATCTTCAGCCGAAATAACTTCATATCCTTCATCTTTAAGGATATAATCCATTATCTCGCTGATGTCCGGATTATCCTCAATAACAATAATCTTCACTATATCTTATTAATTAATTATTTGTAATGATAGAACAAATATAACTATTATTTGAATACGTCCTATTCATAGATGATTTTGCAGTGAAATTTACGATGTGACTAAGCTCCCAGTTTGTGATTGCGAAAATATTTACGCACAAAGTCTATCATTTGAGAGACGTCGACTTAAAACAAAGAAAGTGTCTTTAGTCTTTATCGGCGGATAAAAAGTTGATTGTAATATGAATGTTGTCTTACAGATTGCCTAAGGCGTTACATTAACAATTGCCTTATAGAGTTTGATGATTAAATTCAATCATCAAACTCTATAAGGCAAAAAGCCAGCGATTTGTCCGCTGGCTTTCGTTTCGAAAATAGGTTTACTAAAATCTGATGGTGGACGGCGTATTCCAACTTGGGTTTACTGTAGCGGTGAACCCTGTACCGGCAGGTGCAAATAAATAGCCTGTTAAAATTGCTTTTTGATTACGGCCAACGGTAACCGGCGTAAGCTTTTCCGCTAAAACATTATCAGATGCGTCAAGCGCCCTTATTTTTACAATAAAGGTGGTTTGATTGGCAATATAAAAGAAGAATACCGGTAGTTTGTTGCCAATATCTGTAGCCGTTACCAAGTACGATTTTCCTTGCTCTGCTATTATTCCTGTTGGATTGAAATTCGCGGTAATGTAAGGGTAATCCTTAGCATAAGTTACCATGATTTTTACCACATTAGAGGGTAAGGCATCCAGAATATTTACCTCCAAGCCACCAACAATTCTGTCCAGTCTAACAGCTTGCGTCACCGGAGTTGTGCCAACTGTGAGATCAATCTGCTTGCCAAAAGTGTCATTCCAGCCACTATTAGGATAAAAATAGCTGGTGTTGCTAAAGCCATTCGGTGTATTTACCCAAGACAAACTGCCTTTTGAAGCAACGATTGTCACTTTATAGTTGCCGGATTGTAATTGGTCGCTAATCGTGCCAAAATCAGGTGATGTACTGGCCTGGTTAATTTCTTTTACAAGGGCGCCGCTTGCATCAAAAACCCGATAGTACAAGTTATCAGCGTAGTTTTTTAAAGTGTCGCCAACGGCCTGCGTCTGCTTTCCACCGGATGTAGAAAAAGTAGTTAGGTTTGGAGCGAAATTTTGTAAGTTAAAAGTCACATCGTACTTTTTTCCGATTGCTTCAGGTTTGTTTTCGTATTGATTGGATTTTTGACAGCCGAAAAATATCAGAGAAATAAAAAGGGCAGGTAATAAATTTTTCATAAACGTGTTGTGTGAATTTAGATTGGTTTTTATTAATAAAATTCTAATGTAAGTGATTACATACAACTATAGTGTATGAAAAAAGTTTCGGAGAAATATCACTTAACTATTAGTAAATCAGAGGATAACGTGAAGCGAAAATGGTCTGCCGATGCCTTGCTTGCTCACGGCAAACCAGTCCTTATTAGCAAAGCATTTAACTTAAAGTGAGGGGGAAGAAAAAGCTTAAACATCCGTTTAAATGTTTGAGCTTTACCAAGTTGTCGGTGAAAACAGCCGGCCTGTTTAAAAGCGGCTCATCTAAAACAAAACTACTTATCTTTCGGCCAGTTTCTTTTTGCTAAAGTCGCCTGTTTTTACAATACTGGTTTTGTTGGGTTAATTGTGCTTTTAAGCAGCGGCATTAATTTGAGCGGTAGTCAGCTTGTTAATCGCATCATTCAGCTTTTACCAAAAGGCAATGTTTTCGCCATGATAGTTGTAAGTGTTAAGCGTGCCAGATAATACGTTATTCTGGGCAAAACTTACATCACGCTATTGCAGGTAACCTTCGGGGACATCGCTTAAGGCTTTAACTCATGCTCAAAATATATTGTGCAGCCTCCAGTAAATCACTGCAAATATATTCGGGGTCCCGGTATTGATTGTCTTTCAGCCATTCGGTCTCACCACCATTATTAATTAAAATGGCACGGCAACCGGCTCGGTTACCCGCCTCTACATCATGCAAAATATCGCCAATCATCCAGGATGCACTTAAGTCGATTTGATTTTCAAGTGCTGCTTGCAATAGCATACCCGGCATAGGTTTGCGCTTGTTGCAACTTATATTGTAAGGGGCAACAGTACCTTCGGGATGATTGGGGCAATAGTAAAAGCCATCAAGCTGTATGTTTGATGGCTCCAATAATTCTTGTAGTCTGTTTTTTACGGCCGGCAATTCAGCTTCGGTAAAATAACCTCGGGCTACTCCAGCCTGGTTGGTTACCATAATAAGCAGGTAACCAGCCGACTGTAATAGCCGCAATCCTTCACTGGTGCCGGGTAGTAGTGTGATTTGTTCTGGGTCAACATTGTAAGGCACGTCTTTAACCACTGTGCCGTCCTTGTCTAAAAAAATGGCTTTGTTCATGCCGTTAAGCTGCTTTATTTTTTGCTTTGACAATTGGTTCAACGGCAATACTTTGAGATCCTACCATCATTTTTACGTACAAGGTGCTTAATTTATCAGCTACGTGCGCCCATGTAAAATAGTTGTTTACCCGGCGTAGTGCGTTTTTGCCGAGCTGGCGTAAATTAGCCGGATTATCTACCAGTTCCTCAATCTTGGCAGCCAAAGCAACAGGGTTTTCAGGTGGCACCAAGGCCCCGGTTTCACCATCAACAACGGTATACTTAATACCGCCCACATTGGAGCCGATTACCGGCGTACCGCAAGCCATGGCTTCGAGCGGCGTGATGCCGAAAGGCTCGTACCAGGGTGTGCTGATGAAAATATCGGCGGCAGCATAGTAAAATTTCAACTGTTCGCGGCTTTTGCGGCCCACAAATTTAATTGTTGTTTCCACGCCGTGTTCGGCTGCAATTTGTTGCAGTCGGTTTAATTCCGGGCTTTGCGTAGGGTCAGGTATTTCGCTTTCGCCGCCTACAATTACCAACTGAACGGCTTGCCTGTTTTTTAAGTGCTTGAGCGACTTGATAACGTTATCAACCCCCTTGCGCGGTACCATGCGCCCTAACTGTAAAATGATGTGCTTGTCTGCATCCAGTTTAAGCGTTCGGCGCGCCAGCTTTTTATCAATCGGGTAAAATTCTTGGTGACTAAAGCCGCACGGAATAATAACGATTTTGTAAGATGGCGCATGGTAATGGCTAATCAGGTCGTCGCGGTCCTGCGGGCACTCGGCAATAATATAATCCGCTTGCTGTACAATGTCTTCTTCAATTTGCAACCGCTCGGCCGGAAATAAGTCGCTGTTACCCTGATGGATACGCCGCACGTGGCCCAGGGCATGAAATGTGATGGCAAACGGAATATCCAACGCCGCTTTTAAATTGGCGGCTACCATGCCCGACATAAAAAAATGGGCATGAATCAGTTCATAATTGGCTTCGCTGGCTTTTATAAAATCCAACATGTTTAGGGTAAACTCCGGCATGTAACCCAAAATATTCTCTTTGGGTATAATTTCTACCGGGCCTGCCTTAACATGTATTACCCTTATACCAGGCAGCCAGTTAATAATTTGCGGCTGTTCTGCATCCTCCCATCGGGTAAACACATCTACCATATAACCTTTACGCACCAGGTATTTGGCTACCTGTGCAACATAAACATTTTGACCGCCGGTGTCAACGCCGCCTAATGTAGCCAACGGCGAGGCATGTTCGCTTATAAAAGCAATGTACTGCTGGTTAGTTCTCATGATTTAATTGTGAAATGTGTTATCGGTATTTTACAGTATCAGGAAATAAAAATGGAAGCTTTTGCTTTTTGGCTTACCTGGTTAAACAGTTGTTCCCAGTCTTGCACAAAACGCATAATATTAAACCGGCTTTGTGCCAGTTGCCGGCCACCGGCGCCTATTTGCCGCGCCAGTTCAGCATCTCCAATTAATAAGTTCATTTTGTCAATCAGGTAATTCACATCGGTATGTATAAAACCTGAATGGCCATTATCTATCACAGCCGAAAGCTCGGTAGTAGCGAGGCCGACTACCGGTATGCCCTGCATTAACGCTTCGCAAACGGCTAAGCCTAAACTGGTGTAGCGTATCGGATTAAAAAAGAAGCGGTATTTCGAGATGAATTCGGGCAATTGCGGATGCAATACTTCACCTAAGCCTAAATCGCCGGTGCCCATACCCACTAAATCAATAGGCACATGCTCGCGCACTTTTAAAAAGATATCTAAGCCCAACAAGCGGCCGCGTATAGGCAGGTTGTTAATAACTACAATACCGCGTGGCTTCTCACCGGTATAAGCAGCATTGGGCATGGTTACGCCGTGCTCAATCACGGTATTAGGTGTTGTGCCGCAGTCCCACATCAATTGGTTAAAGTGCGTTACATGAACCAGTGTAATGTCTTTGTCGTTTACAACGTGTTTGGTATCTGTGGGATGCTGGCGGGGCGGGTCATGTTCTATATAAATCTTAGGTAATTCGCGTTGCTCGGCCGATAAAATTTCATATTGGTCTTTTAGAAAATTTTGATTGGTTTGGTAAACGATAACATCAAATTCTTGATTTTTT
>CAXYKR010000011.1:0-14566 GCA_964277815.1 uncultured Mucilaginibacter sp.
GCCCAACATTGAGGAGGTAATGGGTTACGGCATGATTAGCAGTAATGGCAAAACTGCCGGACTAAAAAATCATGATACCATGCACTTTATCTTTAAAGCTACCGACGGCCGTATAGCCCGGGTAAGCGGCGCCTATACCGGCCCTACACAACCCACCAAACGCGATAGCGGCATGACGGTTATCTTGCGCGGTACCGAAGGGGCATCGCAAGCCGATTACCACGAACTGCGTTACTCGGTAACCGATAAAACAGGCGAGGAGCGGATTGTGCATTGGGGCGATAGCACCATTAAATATTACTTCCGGTTTGAAGGTCAAAGCCACCATGCCGGTGAATATCAAAATTACCTGGAGTATTTTGCCGATTGCCTGGAGAGTGGAGAAACCGCTTATCCCGACTTAAAAGAAGGCATAGGCACCATTGCCTTATTGCAGGCCATGGACCGCTCGCTGCAAACTGGCATGCCCATAAAAATAGCAGACATTTTAGCCGAATTTAATATACCAGCCGAAGCTTTAAATTCCGATACCAACGCCCATGGGTAATATTTTACAACATTTAACCACTTTAGATTATGCTATAGTAGTTGCCTACGTAGTTATATTATTGTTTTTAGGCATACAGGCATCGCTCAAAAACCGCAAGCGCGGCGATGAGGAAACTCTTTTTTTAGGCGACCGGTCTTTGCGGTGGCCCAGCATCGGCTTTAATATGTGGGGTACTAATGTTGGCCCATCTATGTTGGTGGCCTTTGCCGGGGTAGGCTTTAGTACAGGCATTGTAGCGGTCAATTTCGACTGGTACGCTTTCCTGTTTTTGATGTTGCTGGCCTTGGTGTTTGCGCCGCGTTATCTGGCGGCTAAAGTAAATACCATGCCCGAGTTTATGGGCCAGCGTTACGGCGACTCCACCCGGACTATATTAGCGTGGTACGCATTGGTTAAGATTCAAATCTCCTGGCTATCGTTAGGCTTGTACGCTGGCGGTACACTGGTACGGCAAATACTGGGCATCCCCATGTGGGAATCGGTGATTGTGCTGGTAGCTTTTGCGGGTTTGTTTACTTACATGGGCGGGTTAACCGCTATCGCCAAGGTAAACGTGTTTCAGATGCTGTTGCTCATTGGCGTTTCTATTATGCTTACGGTATTGGGCGTAAAACGTGCAGGTGGCTTATCGTATGTGTACAACCACGTGCCAAGCCATTTCTGGAATTTGTTTCACCCGGCTTCCGACCCTAATTACCCTTGGTATGCCATAATGCTGGGTTACCCCGTTGCGGCGGTGGCTTTCTTTTGTACCGACCAATCCATGGTTCAATCGGTATTGGGTGCTAAGGACCTGGAGCAGGGCCAGTTGGGTGTCAACTTTATTGGCTGGCTCAAAATATTATCCTTACCGCTGTTCATCTTCACCGGTATTTTGTGCCGCATCATCTTCCCCGATTTAAAGGACGAAAACCTTGCCTACATGACCATGGTCACCAATCTGTTCCCTGCCGGCTTAAACGGTTTGGTGATTGTGGTGCTGATAGCTGTTTTAGTAGGCACCATAGGCTCATCACTAAACTCGCTAAGTACCGTGTTTACTATGGATATTTATGCCGAGCGGATTAATAAGGAAGCTACTAACAAGCAATTAATCAGTGTAGGGCGTTTGTCAATCATCGTCGGCTGTATCTTATCTGTCGGCGTCGCTATCGCGCTTGATAGTATTAAAGGGCTCAAGTTTTTTGATGTATTCCAATCTATTTTGGGTTTCATAGCGCCACCATTGTCGGTGGTATTCCTGCTTACCGTATTCTGGAAGCGTACTACGCGTTCAGCCGTCAATACCATTTTGTCGGCGGGCTCGGCGTTTAGTCTTTTAATTGGTATATTGTATTTGTGGGTATTCCCTAAGGATGTTTACCATTTCTGGCCGCATTATCTCATGTTGTCTTTCTACGTATTTGCGTTTCTACTTTTGGTGGGTATACTGGTTTCATTGTTAGACCGTAATCCAAAAGTGTACGTAGCCGATATACAGGACGAAAAAAACACGCCGAAAACATCAGCTAAAGTAAAGATAGCCTGGGTGCTGCTGACTTTAGTAATGATAGGCCTTTACCTAATTTTTAACGGACATTAACCTGATGAAGAAGCTGATACCCCAATTTTTATATTCCTCAAAAGCAGCACAAAAATTGGCTTTGTGCCTTGCCATGATGATTGGCAGCGCAGCCAAAATAAAGGCTCAAACCAAGGCCACCTGGATATGGTACCCCGGCGATTATGAGATATGGCTGAGCAATAAAATGCAAAACCGCCGTACCGAACGCGGCTCGTTTTTTCCACCTTTCTGGAAGCTGGACAGCCATTATGTATTGATTGATTTTCATAAAGATTACAACCTGAGCGCGGCCGAAGAGGCGGAGATTGCGGTGGAAGGGCAGTATAACCTGAAAATAGACGGTAAAGCTGCTACCGGCTATCCTAAAACTATTACGTTACCGGCTGGTAAGCATCGCATCAGCCTGAAGGTTTACAATCAAGGCAGTGTACCGGCTGTATTTGTAAAAAGTCCGCATGTGGTATCAGACACCACATGGCAGGTAACTTTTGAAGATAAAGAGTGGATTGATGCATCGGGTAAAACCTCGGATGTTTCGGCAACGCAATATGTACCGGCCGGTGCCTGGAATTTTAACGCAGCCACCACCACGCCGTCGCAATTCCGCTTGCCAACAACACCTCAAAAAGCGGTAAGCCAGACTAAAAAAAACAACTCCATTTTAGTTGACTTTGGCAAAGAAACCTTTGGCTATGTAAAGTTACATGGCGTAAAAGGCAAGGGAAAAGTCACTTTATATTACGGTGAGTCCAAAGAGGAAGCTTTGGATACCAAAGGCGGTGAACTGCTGGATATTATAGAAGCCGACCAACCGCAATCAGGTGATATTACTCTGGATGGCTCTCGTGCTTTTAGGTATGTTAATGTACAGTACGATGGTGACGTGAGCATTAATGATGTGTCGATGCTATACGAATACTCGCCTGTTGAACAGCGCGGCAGTTTCCGTTGTTCGGATGAGCAGATTAACAAAATATGGAATGTGGCTGCTTACACCATGCAGCTAAACACCCGCGAATTTTTCATCGATGGTATCAAGCGCGACCGCTGGGTGTGGTCGGGCGATGCAGCCCAAAGCTACTTGATGAACTATTACCTGTATTTTGATTCGCCTACGGTAAAACGTACCATCAGTGCCCTGCGAGGTAAAGACCCGGTAACCAGCCATATCAATACCATTATGGACTACACATTTTACTGGTTTATCAGCATTTACGATTATTACCAGCATAGCGGCGACCAGGCCTTTATCAAACAGTCTTACCCTGGCATGCAAAGCATGATGAATTACTGCCTGTCTCGCCGTAACGCCGACGGCCTGATGCAGGGCCTGGCCGGGGATTGGGTATTTATTGACTGGGCCGACGGCTTAAGCAAACAGGGCGAAGTAAGCTTTGAGCAAATGCTGCTTTGCCGGAGTTTGGAAACCATGGCCTTGTGCGCCAACATTATGCACGATAGCAAAGGCGCCGCCCAATACAGTGCCTTAGCCAAAGATTTAAAGGCCAAGCTGTTTAGTTACTATTGGAATGCACAAAAGCATGCCCTGGTGCATAGCCGGGTAGACGGCAAGCCGACAGACAATGTAACCCGGTACGCTAATATGTTCGGTATCTTCTTCAATTATTTCATCGAAGCCCAAAAGCAGGACGTAAAAAAGTTTGTGCTGATGAATGATAACGTGCAGAAAATCACTACCCCATACATGCGTTTTTACGAACTGGAAGCCTTGTGCGCCATGGGCGAGCAGCCATACGTGTTAAAGCAAATGAAAGATTACTGGGGAGGCATGCTTAACTTGGGCGCCACATCTTTCTGGGAGGAGTATAATCCTGATAAAAAAGGCGCAGAGCACTACGCCATGTATGGCCGTCCGTTCGGTAAAAGCTTGTGCCATGCCTGGGGTGCAAGCCCCATTTATTTGTTGGGCAAATATTATTTAGGGGTAAAACCTACCGCGCCCGGCTACCAGACCTACGTTATCGAGCCGCAGTTAGGCGGCTTAAAATGGATGGAAGGCGCGGTGCCTACACCTAACGGCGACATCAAAGTACACTGCACAACCGACAAAATTAATGTAAGCAGTGCCACTGGTACGGGTGTGCTTCGCATCAAAAGTAAAACCAAGCCGGTTTGCCAGGGCGAGACGCTGAAAGTGTTGGGGAATAACACTTACGAACTATCTATTCAAAAAGACAAAGCTTATGCAGTAAAATATACTGCTTTATAAATATTCATGTATAATTCTGTTTCTCATCAATCCACATTTATTAAACCTATTGCTTGCAAGCTTTGGGCAGGCATATTATTGGCGTTATTGCCGGTTGCTACCTTTGCGCAACTGGTTGATAAAACGCCGGCTGCTGTACCCAATGCACCAACTGTTTTTAACACCGAGCCTTGGGAAGACCCGCTGGTAAGCGGCATTAACCGAGATGCCTCACGTGCTACGGCATATTCATTCTGCAGTGTAGCCGATGCCTTACAGGGCAACCGTGAAGAATCGGGCCGGATGATATCGCTGAACGGGCAGTGGGACTTTAATTTTGCAGAGAAACCCGCTGATGCGCCTCGCGATTTTTATAAGGCGCGTGTATCGGGCTGGAAAAAAATCACCGTACCCTCAAGCGTGGAGATGTTGGGTTATGGACGGCCCATTTATAAAAGCGCCGTTTACCCGTTCCGTCCGGTTAACCCGCCGCACGTGCCTCAGGATTACAACGGGGTAGGCAGTTATCAGCGTACTTTTACTTTGCCCGCCAACTGGAAAGACATGAACGTAACCCTGCATTTTGGCGGTGTAAGTTCAGGTTTTAAGGTCTGGCTCAACGGTAAGTTTTTAGGTTACGGAGAGGATAGTTTTCTATCATCAGAGTTTAATATCACGCCTTATTTGCAAGCCGGCGAAAACGTATTGTCGGTACAAAATATTCGGTGGAGTGACGGCTCGTTTCTGGAAGACCAGGACCAGTGGCGTTTAAGCGGCATACATCGTGAGGTAATGTTACTGGCCGAGCCCAAACTGCGCATCGCCGACTTTTTTTATCAAACCAAACTGGATAAGCAGTACAAAGATGCATTATTGAGTGTCCGTCCGCGCATAGAGAACTTAACGGGTAAAGCCATTGCCGGTTACCAACTCAAAGCGCAGCTATTTGATAAAAACAGCAAAGCGGTTTTTCAAAAACCTTTGCAGCGGAGTGTGGAGAGCATCATTAACGAGATTTATCCGAGGCTGGACAACGTGAAATTTGGTTTGCTCGAAAGTAAAGTAAGCAATCCTGCCAAATGGAGCGATGAACAGCCAAACCTGTATACCTTAACTCTCTCCTTAGAAGACAGTATGGGCCGGGTTTTAGAAGTAAAAAGCTGTAAACTGGGTTTCAGGAGTATTGAGTTTTCTAAAACCGACAGCAAGCTACTCATAAACGGCAAGGTAACCTACCTGTATGGCATTAACCGGCCCGACCATCACCCGGTAAAAGGCAAAGCGCTATCGCGCGAAGATATTTTGGAGGATGTGCGCACTATCAAACGGTTCAATTTTAACTGCATCCGTACCAGTCATTACCCGATGGACCCATACCTGTACGATTTGTGCGACCAGTATGGCATCCTGGTGATTGACGAGGCTAACCTGGAAACTCATGGTTTAGGCTCAAAATTGAGTAACGACCCCAGTTGGACGAGTGCTTACCTCGACCGGGCTACCCGTATGGTGATGCGGGATAAAAACCATCCAAGCATCATTATGTGGAGCCTGGGTAATGAGGCTGGTCGTGGCCCTAACCATGCTGCCATGGCTGCCTGGATTCATGATTTTGATATCACCCGCCCGGTTCATTACGAGCCGGCGCAAGGCACGCCGCAAGCCGAGGGGTATATTGACGTGACCGATGCCCGTTACTTAAAACCCAACGACCACTCGCACCGCCTGCAAAATCCTATTGATGAACCTTATGTAGATGTGGTGAGCCGTATGTACCCGGCGTTGTATACTGCACCTTTGCTGGTTAACCAAAAAAATGGTGATAACCGCCCTATATTTTTTGTGGAGTATTCGCATGCGATGGGTAACTCCAACGGTAACTTAAAAGAGTTATGGGACCAGTGGCGAGCCTCCAAACGGGTGATTGGTGGCGCCATTTGGGAGTTTAAAGACCAGGGCTTACTCAAAACCGATTCGGCAGGGACGCCTTTCTTTGCCTATGGCGGCGACTACGGCGAAACGTATTTCGACAATTTCACCATCAAAGGCACCGTAGCTTCAGATGGCCGCCCCAAAGCGGCTATGTATGAGTGCAAGCATGTTTTTCAACCTGTAACTTGCAAGTCGCTGGATGCCCAAAAAGGTTTAATCAAAATTACCAACCGACACGCGGTACAAAATCTGGCGGGTTACAGTGTGATGCTGCAGTTAAGGCAGGATGGCCGCGTGATAATGGAAAGGCAACTGCCTGCGTTCAACTTAGCCGCAGGAACAGACACGACCATCAGTATAAAATCTTACCTGCCATCATTAAAAGCAGGAGCGGAATATTTGGCCGATATTCATTTTTATCTGGCTGCGAGCGAGCCTTGGGCTGAAAAAGGATATGAGATTGCATCAGACCAGTTTGCATTAACTCCGGTTGTTGAGCATAATAAAATATTATCATCAACAACGACGGCGTCTTTAAACGATAATGGCAGCGCCTATACGATAAATGGTAAAAACTTCACTATCAACATCAGCAAGCAAAACGGAGCGCTGACATCATACAAAATTAATAATCAGGAGCAAGTTTTTGCGCCGTTGCTGCCGCATTTTAGTCGCCCGGTGACTGATAACGACCACCGTGGCTGGAAAGCCGACCGCAAGCTGAAGCCTTGGTTTACTGCCGTGCCTAAGTTAATTAATGCTCAGGCCAGTAAGCACTCGGATGGTAGCATCAAAGTGGTCAGCAATTACAGTTTGGTAAATGATAGCGCTGCAGCCGTAGTTACTTATACCATCTCAGGTAGTGGTATGGTCAGAGTTGATTATGCATTTCAACCTAAAGTAAGCGGGTTACCTAATTTACCCAAAGTAGGCATGCAGGGCGGCATCAAACGCAGTTACGACCAGATTAGCTGGTATGGGCGCGGACCAATGGAGAATTATATCGACCGTCGTTCGGGTTTTGAGGCTGGCATTTACAGTCTGCCAACAAACCAGTTTATGGAACCTTATGCCGTACCGCAAGAAAACGGTAATCGTACCGATGTACGCTGGATGTTTTTGGCTGACAAAAAGCAAAGCGGGCTTTTAGTGGTGGCTGATAGCCTATTGAGTATGAGTGCATGGCCGTATACTGAAGCTAACATTGTAACTGCCAAACACACCAACAAATTAAAAGATGCCGGTTATTTAACCTTGAACATCGATTTAATACAAATGGGGTTGGGTGGTAACGATAGCTGGTCGGATGTGGCAGCACCCCTCGACATGTACCAGATACCGGCCAAGCCATACCGCTACAGTTTTTATTTGTACCCTTACCAGGGCAGTACTGACGGCATTATCAATGTCATCAAAAAGATGAATAATGCAAAAAAGTAACAGACGAAATTTAGGCTTGTCAAGGGCACTGTTTAAGGCTATTTGCATGGCTTTATGCCTGAGTATATTATTGCCTGTAAAGAGCATTGGGCAGATACGCGGTAAACATATGGCCAGGGTTGATTTAGAAAAACTATTCAAGAATCCGCCGGCGTCGGCTAAGCCCTGGGTGTTTTGGTACTGGATGCAGGCCGCCGTAACCAAAGCCGGTATCACTGCCGATTTGGAAGCCATGAAGCAGATAGGCATCGGCGGTGCCTATCTTATGCCTATTAAGGGTGTGGCTAATCCGCCATACTTAACCCCACCAGCCGAGCAGCTAACGCCCGAATGGTGGGCACTGGTAAAGTTTGCCATGCAGGAAGCCGACCGACTGGGCCTGCAAATGGCCATGCACGACAGTGATGGTTTTGCCCTGGCTGGTGGTCCGTGGATTACGCCCGAGCTTTCTATGCAAAAAGTGGTTTACACCCAAACCAATGTTAGAGGCGGAGCGGCATTTAACGATACCCTTACGCGGCCCGAAAGCTACAAAGGTTATTATAAAGAGATTGCTATATTAGCTTACCCATCGCTGGCAGGAGCGGGAGTGAACAGTTGGCAGGTGAAACCCAAAGTAACTAGCAGCGTAGCCGGCGCCGATTTACAATATCTGACCGACCGAAATAATAAAACGTCGTTTACCAGTGCTGATTCTTGCTGGATACAATACGAGTTTCCATCAGCCTTTACCTGTCGCTCACTGGTGGTGCGCAGCAATGCTCCTAACTACCAGGCCGAACGTTTGCAAATTTTTGTAAGTAACGATGGCGAGCAATTCCGCTCTATAGGCCGCTTGCAACCGCCCCGTCATGGCTGGCAGGATAACGATGCAATGCTTACGCAATCCATCGTACCTACAACGGCTAAGTATTTCAGATTTGTTTATAACAAAGAAGGTTCGGAACCCGGCGCTGAGGATTTGGATTTTGCCAAGTGGAAGCAATCGTTGAAAATTTTGGGTATTGAATTGTCTTCAGAGCCTCGTATTCATCAGTTTGAGGGAAAAACCGGTGAGGTATGGCGGATAAGCAAGTCGACTACCCGGCAACAATTGCCTGATGATTTATGCATTGCCAAAGACAAGATTATCAACTTAACAGCGATGGTAGATGCGCAAGGGAAACTGCACTGGAAAGTGCCTGCCGGTAACTGGACTATATTGCGTATTGGGCATACCTCCACCGGGCATACCAACGCCACCGGCGGTAAAGGAGCAGGTTTGGAATGCGATAAATTTAATACGGCCGCTATTAAACTGCAATTTGATAATTGGTTTGGCGAAGCCATTAAACAGATAGGGCCCGATTTGGCTAAACGTGTGCTCAAAGTTTTCCATGTGGATAGCTGGGAATGCGGTAGCCAAAACTGGTCGGCCTCGTTCGCGCAGGAGTTTCAGTCGCGCAGGGGGTACAGTTTGATGCCTTACCTGCCGGTAATGGCAGGCATACCGGTACAGAGCGCTGCACAAAGCGAAAAGGTATTGGCTGACGTAAGGCAAACCATAGCCGAACTAATTAACGATAAATTTTACGGCACCATGGCGCAACTGGCCCACCAAAACGGCTGCACCTTTACCGCCGAAAGTGTGGCGCCAACTATGACCAGCGATGGCTTACTGCATTACAGCAAATCGGACATTGCCATGGGTGAATTCTGGCTACGCAGCCCCACGCACGACAAGCCTAACGATATGCTCGACGCCATATCCGGTGGCCACATTTACGGTAAAAATATTATCCAGGCCGAATCATTCACCGAATTGCGTACCATGTGGGACGAGCATCCGGGCATGCTGAAAAGTCTGGGCGACCGCAACCTGGCCTTAGGTGTGAACCGGTTGGTTTTCCATGTAAACACTCACAACCCCTGGTTAGACCGTAAGCCCGGCATGACTTTAGACGGCATCGGTTTATTTATGCAGCGCGATCAAACCTGGTATCAGCCGGCCAGGGCATGGGTCGAGTATCTGGAACGCTGCCAGGCTTTGTTGCAGCAAGGTAAACCTGTTACCGATATAGCAGTGTTTACCGGCGAAGAAACACCAAGGCGCGCATTATTGCCGGACAGATTGATTAATACCCTGCCCGGCTTATTTACCGCAGCCCGGTTAGCGCGCGAAAATGAAAGGCTGGCCAACAAGGGGTTGCCGTTAAAGGTTATTCCAATCGGCGTAACCAGCAGCGCTAATTCAGTTGGTGCCGAGGATTTGGTGAACCCATTGCAAGGTTACCAGTACGACTCTTTTAACCTGGATGCATTGATGCGATTAGGTAAAGTAAATAACGGCCGCATCGAATTACCTGGCGGAGCCAGCTATAAAGTATTGGTACTACCGGGTAATACGCCTATGTTACCAAATGGTACTTACTGGTCGGCCAAAGTGGTAAATCGCCTCAACGAGCTTATTGCTCAGGGGGCAACTATTATTTGTCATCCCGATGCAGGGCCTAAGTTAAAACAATCAGGCAAGGGTAAATTAGTTTACGGCCCTTACCAGCAGCACAATTTAAACGGCTTAGGGCTGACTAAAGATTTGATGGTTTCGGAAGCGAACGGGCAGGCTGCGCAAGGTATAGCCTGGGCACATCGTAGCGGTGCTGATTTTGATTTGTATTTTATATCTAACCAAGACAGTGTAGCACGCAATTTACATCTTTCACTGCGTACAAATGGCCGTGTGCCCGAAGTGGCAGATGCCTTAACCGGCGAGATGCGGGAAGCAGTTTTATGGAAGACGGAAAATGGACGTACTTTGCTGCCGCTTAAATTGGAAGGCAGTGGGTCGGTGTTTTTGATATTCAGAAAAACAGTTAATCAATCAGTAAAAACTGACCTTAAGCCTCAGATTTTTGAAGTCAGCCAGACACTGCAACCTGCCTGGACGGTAACGTTTGATGCTGCCATGAACGGCCCACAAAAACCAATGCAATGGACATTGTTACAAGACTGGAGCCAATCGCAGGATTCAACCATACGGTATTACTCGGGTACGGCAGTATACAACCAAACGTTTAACTGGAAGAATAACGGCCAAGCTAACGCCTGGCTTAACGTAGGCAAGGTTTACAACATGGCCGAGGTTTTCGTAAACGGTGTGAACTGCGGCGTAGCCTGGACGGCGCCATATCGGGTGAACATCAGCAAAGCCTTAAAGCCAGGCATAAACCAGATAAAAATCGCGGTAACCAACACATGGGCTAACCGTTTGATGGGCGACCACCGCCTACCTAAAGAAAAGCAAACCACCTGGACTAACGCACCTTACCGCTTAGAGGGCAGGCCATTGCTGCCCGCCGGACTGATTGGCCCCGTGGTAATTGAAACGACAAAAGAATAAAACGTATATTTAGATATGAGAAGAGTGAAAGAATTGCTGGGCGGTGCGGTGTTGTGCCTGGCATTATACAGCCAGGCTAATGCGCAGAGCAAAGCCCTGGTAAATACCTCGGCCAGTCCGTATGCAAGGCTGAGCAGCGTTAATATGGGCGATGTAACCTGGACTAAAGGCTTTTGGGCCGACCGCTTTCAGGTTTGCCATGATACCATGATTCCGAATTTGTGGAAGGTTTATACAGACCCTAATGTGAGTCACGCTTTTAAAAACTTTGAGATAGCCGCCGGGTTGGATACGGGTTCGCATTCCGGTCCGCCGTTTCATGATGGCGATTTTTATAAGCTGGTGGAGGCCGTGGCGAGCATGTACGCCGTAACGCACGACCCTAAACTGGATGCCTTGATGGATAAAACCATCGCCGTAATTGCCAAAGCGCAGCGCAAAGATGGTTACATCCACACCCCAACCATCATCGCTCAAAAAAACGACCCTAAAAACGCCAAAGCTTTTGCCGACCGCCTAAATTTTGAAACTTATAACTTAGGTCACTTAATGACAGCGGGTTGTGTGCATTACCGGGCAACGGGTAAAAAAACATTGCTCAACCTGGCTATCAAAGCCACCGATTACCTTTACAATTTTTACAAAACAGCATCTCCAGAACTGGCTCGTAACGCCATTTGTCCGTCGCACTATATGGGCGTGGTAGAAATGTATCGTACCACGCGCGACCCGAAATACCTCGAGTTATCTAAAAACCTGATTGATATTCGCGGTTTGATGAAGGATGGTACGGACGACAACCAGGACCGTATCCCGTTCCGCCAACAAACTAAAGTGATGGGGCATGCGGTGAGGGCAAATTATTTGTTTGCCGGTGCAGCAGACGTTTACGCCGAAACGGGTGATACTACGCTGATGCATACCCTTAACCTGATGTGGAACGATGTAGTAAACCGCAAAATGTATGTGACCGGTGGTTGCGGCGCACTATACGATGGCGTATCTCCGGATGGTACTTCTTATAATCCGACCGACGTACAGAAAGTACACCAAGCCTATGGTCGCGATTATCAGTTGCCGAACTTCACATCACACAACGAAACCTGCGCCAACATCGGCAATGTATTGTGGAACTGGCGCATGCTGCAGGCCACTGGCAAAGCACAATATGCCGATGTAATGGAGTTGGCCTTGTACAACAGCGTATTGTCGGGCATCGACCTGAGCGGGCGTAATTTTTTATACACCAACCCTATGAGCTATTCGGACGCCTTGCCGTTCAGCCAGCGTTGGTCAAAAGACCGTGTGCCTTATATTAAATTGTCTAATTGCTGCCCGCCAAACGTAGTGCGTACCATTGCCGAGGTGGCTGATTATGCTTACAGTGTATCTGACAAGGGCCTGTATCTGAATTTATATGGTGGCAACGCCTTGAACACCACACTGAAAGATGGCTCAAAGATTAATTTAGACCAGCAAACCGAATATCCATGGAATGGCAAAATCAGTATCACGCTAAAGCAGGTACCCGGCAAGCCGTATGCCATGTTTTTCAGGATTCCGGGGTGGAGCAGCGGCGCATCGTTATCCGTAAACGGTCAGGCTATTAATACTCAGTTAACGCCCGGTGAATATGCCGAAGTTAGCCGGAAATGGAAAGCAGGTGATAAAATTGAATTAAACCTGCCGATGCCGGTGAGATTGTTAGAATCAAACCCATTGGTGGAGGAAACACGTAATCAGGTAGCTGTAAAACGTGGCCCGGTGGTTTATTGTATTGAATCGGCAGATTTACCAAAAGGCCAAAAGGTATTTAATATTGCCATGCCTGCCCAAAACAACCTGAAACCCGAAATGATAAACATTGACAATAGTCCTGTTATGAGTTTAACCGGCCAGGTTGATGTGAGAAACGAAAGCAACTGGCAAAATAAGCTGTATCGCGAAATAAGCAGTAAAGAGCCGGCAAAAGTAAACGTGAGGTTGATACCATACTACGCCTGGGGCAACCGCGGCCATGTAGACATGGAAACCTGGATTCCGTTGGATAGATAAAACGAATAGTTAAAAAACACCAAGGCCGGTTGCATGATTTGTAACCGGCCTTGGTGTTTATATTAATGTCGGTGAAGCTGTTTATTTCAGCATATTAATCACGTCGGTTTTGCGTGCTTCGGGCCATACTTTTAAATTAGTGATTTCTCCGTTTTTAACGGTGGCCTCAACGGTAGTTTGGTAGGGCGCATGCAGTTTAAAATGCACATCCCAAGCTTTAGGCCAGGCCGGTAGCAGATAGATTTTTTTATCATTGGTTTGCATCAACATTTCCTGCAAGCCAATCATCCCTGAGCCGCCCCAGTTGTGGTCGGGTGTCCAATCAAATCCAGGTCCCCAAAATGCCGGGAACTTACGACCGGAATCTTTTAATTTGATAACAGCCAATTCAGCTGCATCATCTGTTAAACCTAAACGGGCTGCAAAAATATTATCTTGTTTCCAGCCAATGCCGCTCCTGAATTTCACGGCCAGTGTATCATATTTCCACGTGTTTTTAGCAATATCTAAATCCGGTTTGCCAACGCCATAAATGCCCCACGGAAAAACGGGATAAAGCGTCATGCTCTCGGTATTGTTTACCCTTTCCCATGCCCGGGCAGGGGCAATGGTTTTATGACCGTCAAACTCCCTGAAACTGATAGGAGGGATGCGTTTGAGCATCAATTCCCAATCTTTTCTTTTTTCGGGCGTTAAATATTCTGGCGATAATTGCAGTAAATGAGTTAATACGGTTTGCAAAGCAGCAACGGTCGAGGTGGCATTGTACGCCATCTTAAACGTTTCGCCGGCCGAACCAGGATAAAGCACCAAATGCCCTGCACCGTCTAAGGCCTTGCTGCCGCGGTTACGAGCTATGTACTGGTAATGTTCGTTAAAAAAAGTAAGGCAGCTTTCGATGAAAGGGATATAGTGTTTGATGTCGTGCCCGGCATAATCACGGGTTTGCAGCATCATATCACAAAACTCCAATATGGTATCCCACTCGTACTCCAGCCAGGCATTGTACTCCATACCTTTGTCATAACCGACCGGGCGTTTCCAGCCGTATTCAGTCACATTAGGCAAGCCAAAGTTTTCTAACTGCTCGGTAAAGCTGGCACCGGCATGGTTCCAGTAGGTTTGGGTACGCAACTCGGCATTATGCAGGATGCTCAAATAAAAATCAAACGCCGGTTTCATCAAATCCCAGTCGCCGCTTTTAAGCATCGGCCAGTAAACCAGCCGCTGGTTTTGGGCAGTCATCAATCCGCCGCCCCAGTTTCTAAAATCGGGCGTAAACTTGGCGGTACTGTCCGTGTATTGCGGGTCGTAAGTAAACAGCCCGCCGTTAAATTTAGTAGGGTATTGCCCGAAGGCATTGCAGCCTAACATATACCTGAACAGCTGGTAGTTGCGCCCGACCTGCCAGGGCTCAGTTTCAGACTTGTCGGCGTT
>CAXYKR010000012.1:0-16301 GCA_964277815.1 uncultured Mucilaginibacter sp.
CAGTGCATAATCTCCTGGTCGTCGGTACTGGTTAAGCCGCGGCTAATAATGCTCAGCGGCCATATCATGCCATCCTTACCTACGTGCGGACCACCAATACCTTCGGCAATCGAGCTTTTATAGAAATACGGGTTGTATTCTGACAGCGCAAATTTGCGGGTATTTTGATAAATAGGGTCTGATGCCGGCACAGCATCCAGATAAGGCAGTGCCAGCAAACTCGGGATGTTGGCATCATCCATCATATTGGCATTGCCCAAGCCATCTACCTCAAAAGCGTAAATTTTACCCGCATACGGGTGGTTAACAATGCCATGTTTTTGTATGGCCTGTTCCACTTCGGTGGCTAAGCTCAGCAGTTCAGTTGCCAGCGCGCGCTCATTAATAGTTTGTAGTATCTCGGCGGTTTGCTTTAAGCTAACAACAGCAAAAAAGTTAGACGGAATTAAGTATGGATAAATGGTAGCGTCATCACTCGGGCGGAACATGGAACAAATTAACCCGTTAGGCTTTGCCGGGAAACCGTAGCCATCCATTGGCAAGGTATCGGTAGGCTTATTGGTATCGCGCTGAAAATGGTAGCTGCCCCGGCTGGTTTTACGTTGCTGCTCTTTAAACGTGCTTAAGATAAGTTTTACGCCTTGTTTCCAATGCTCATCAAAGGGTTTAATGTCTCCGGTGTTTTTCCAATAATGGTAAGACAGGCGCAACGGGTAGCACAACGAATCAATTTCCCATTTACGTTCATGCACACCAGGCTTCATGTCGGTATGGTCGGTTTTCCATTCGCTTTCTTTATTTTCATCTTTGTAGAAAGCGTTGGCGTAAGGGTCTTTGTGGATGCACTGCATTTGGCGGTTAAGTACACCGGCTACCATTTGCTGCAGCTTTTTATCCTTTTTGATAAAAGTTAAATACGGCCAAACCTGCGCCGAGCTGTCGCGCAGCCACATGGCATTAATATCGCCGGTAATCACATACGTATCCGGCTTGCCGTCGCTTACCGAATAAAATACGGTAGTATCCAGCGTGTTCGGAAAGCAGTTCTCAAACATCCAGGCCAGTTCTTTATTAGTTACTTTGGCTTTAAACTGTTTAATGGCATCCTCAACCGCGGTGCTGGTAAAGTTGCGCTTACCTACAGGCGGGCGCAGGCTTACGCGCTCGTCAAAAGCAGCTAACACGGTTTTATTTACAAATACTCCGGCAGTTAATAATCCTGCATTACGGATAAAAGCACTTCTTTTCATTTACAGGTTTTATTGGTTGGCTAAATGCAAGGTGGTTAGTTTTGCGCTTAACCCTGAATTATAGTTGTACCTGCCTTGTTCAGAAAATTGAAGCAGGTGCAATTGAGTATGTGATTTGAGCAACAGAACTTTGCTCAAGATATAGCGGCCGAACCGCAGTAATTAATACAGCTGCGGGCGGGTTGCCTGCAGCTGTATGATATTTTTAGAACTGATAGCGCACAAACGCTTCCATAGCTTCGTACTCGGCTAAGCCAAGTTCGTTATAGTTAGAGGCAGTTTCGCGGTTACGGTCTTCGGCACGTACCCAAAACTCGCGGGCATCATCACCCGGGAATACCGGCGTGTCTTTTTGCGACTGGTGTTTGAAGATAGCGTAACGTTTACGCAATACTTCTTGCGGAGAAAGCGGAACAGCCATTTCAATTTCGTGCGTTTCAAACTCGTGCCACGCGCCGCGGTACAGCCATAACCAGCAGTCTTTAACCCACTCTTCAGTCTCTTTTAATCGTTTTAGCGCTTCCAGAATAATGTTAAAGCAAACTACGTGGGTACCATGCGGGTCGGCAAAATCACCTGCGGCAAAAACCTGGTGTGGTTTTACGGCTTGTAGCAATTCCATGGTTAAGCGAACATCCTCCTCACCCACGGCATTTTTTTGTGTCTTTCCTGATTCGTAAAACGGCAGTGCCATAAAATGAATATGGTCGTCAGGCAACCCGGCAAAACGTGCACCGGCAATAGCTTCGGTTTTACGGATAAAGCCTTTTACATTCCTGATTTCCTGCGTGTCTACCTGGTTAGGGCGTTTTTTCTCCAAAAAACTGCGCATATCTTCGTAAATGCCGCTAAGCTTGCCGGCATCTTCGCCAATGCTTTTGTTAAAGTCGATGGCAAACTCCATATAACGCAATACATCATCATCCCAAACGGCAGTGTTACCCGAGGTTTGATAAGCTACGTGTACATCATGACCCTGGTCAACCAAACGGATGAAAGTACCACCCATCGAAATTACGTCATCATCAGGGTGCGGTGAAAACACGATAGAGCGTTTTTTAGCAGGATTGGCACGCTCCGGACGCTGACTATCATCAGCATTTGGTTTACCACCCGGCCAGCCCGTAATGGTATGCTGTAAACGATTGAAGATATCAATGTTAATGTTATAAACCGGGCCCTGCTCAACTGCTAACTGCGCCATACCATGGCTGTTATAGTCTTCTTCGGTAAGCTTAAGTACCGGTTTTTTAAGCGTTGTGGCCAGCCAGATGACTGCCTTTTTCTTTAACTCGTTGGTCCACACACAATCTTTTACCAACCATGGCGTATCAAAACGAGTCAGATCTGATGCAGCGCCTTCATCCAGCACAAACTCTACGTGGTCAGACAGTTGAAGGTAAGTAGCCGGCACTTCACCCGAAATTTCGCCTTCTACTGCTTTTTTTATAATGGCAGCTTTGCGCTGGCTCCAGGCCATCAGTATAATCTCGCGGGCTTTGAAAATAGTACCAATACCCATGGTAATGGCTTTGGTAGGTACATTTTCTTTACCACCAAAATCGCGCGAGGCATCGCTACGGGTCAAATCATCCAGGGTTACCATTCGGGTACCGGAGTTAGGCGCGGAGCCCGGCTCGTTAAAACCAATGTGACCGGTACGGCCAATACCTAATATTTGCAGGTCTAAACCACCTAAATCTTCAATTTGGCGTTCATAATCTACGCAAAATGCAGTTACCGCATCTTTGTCTAAAGTACCATCGGGGATGTGAACATTGTTTTTGTCAATATCGATGTGATTGAACAGATTTTCGTTCATGAAGGTCACATAGCTCTGTGCAGAATCCGGCTGCATCGGGTAGTACTCATCCAGGTTAAAGGTGATTACATTTTTAAAGCTTAAGCCTTCTTCCCGGTGCAGTCTCACCAGTTCCTGGTATACACCAACCGGTGTAACACCAGTGGCCAGACCCAACACGGCCGGTTTGCCGATTTCCTGTTTACTTTTAATCAGGCCGGCAATTCTTTGCGCTACCCGTTTAGAAGCTTCTTTCTGGTTTGGATAAACATTTACCGGAAGTTTCTCATACCGGGTTTCTTCTAAAAGATTTAAACGTGCCATATAAAATCGTATATCTGATAAGTTGAATGCATTTAATGTATTTAGTTGGCTATAGGCAACAATTGTTCGGGCAAATTCCAGCCACTTACCGACAGCATATTTTGCTGACCGGCATCCTTTGGTTCGTAATCTAAAACGATTTTGCGCTGTTCGCCGGGCAAAACTGAGACGTAATTATCGGAATAAAAAACCGGTAAAACTCTTTTTTTAGTACTACTATTTATTAACGACACCCGGTTAAAAAATGCTACCGGCGCTTTTGATGGATTGGTTAATGTAACCTCTACCTTACCTGCACTAAGGCGTTTACTGGTTACCTTAAGCTGCGAGGCCGGCATCCGTTTTAGACCCGAATAATTGCCCTCGGCATCAGGCAGCCAGTAAGTGTTGCTGCTCAGTACGTTTTTATTGAGGTCTAATAACTGGACAGATAAAAACACACCTTCATCCTTAGCCAGTTTATCGATAGTGGTTTTGATTGGTAAAAAGTTTTTGCTTGATGACGGCTGTATTTCAATTACCACTTGGGTAATTAAACTATCGGCGCCTTTCATGTCATGGGTTTTTACTACCATCATTAAATCGCGCTTGGTTTCGAAGGTGTTATTGACTACACCAACCACACCGGTGATTGGGTTGTACATACCGTGCAAGGGTTCGCTGCCGCTATGCAATCCATATAAACAGGCATTGGGGTCTAAATAATAATCATACATCTGCCCACGCATGGCTGTCCACGGGTTTTGTGTTTTCCAGATGATAACACCAGTATACCAATCCCACATGTGCGAGCTAAAGCCTTCCATCAGGGCGCGGTACTGGTCGTAGTTTACCAATTGTGCTTTAGTGGCAAAATCCTCCGCATCTTTGGCTTTGCCATAAGGCTCAATCGAAGCATCATAGCCAATGTATTTATGGTAATCCCAAACGGAGTCCACCTTTGAGGTATTTTTTTCGCCAGAATATTGCGGCGCCACCATGTTTTTTTCGGGGATGAAACGTTTTAGCGACTCGTAATCACTAACACCTACCGAACCAATTTCGGAATTAAAAGGAAATGTACGTGTTTGCCAGAACGTTGACAGCGGCTGTATGCCGTAAGGCCCATCACCATTACCCCCCAAGGTATTCAACGACATTTTATCGGAGTTAGAATATTCTACGAACCATCGGGTGCCATCCAGTTTTGGGATGATGGAATCGCGCAATGGCAATAGGATATCTTCTGGCGGAGTAATTTCGTTACCGCCGCACCAAATGGCTAACGATGGGTGATTACGTACCATTTTAACCTGGTCGGCTGCCGAACTTAAGAATAACTGATGGTCATCCGGGTATTTACGGCGAGTCCACTGGTCTTCGGCTTTTAACGGGTCGAGCCATTTGCCATCGGCATCACCAGATATCCAGAAATCCTGGAACACCAGCATACCGTACTTGTCGCAGGCATTGTAAAACTCCGGACGCTCTACAATAGCGCCGCCCCAAATCCGAATCAAATTCAGGTTCATGTCTTTATGAAAGCGAACCTCGGCGTCGTAACGGGCATCGGTAAAACGCAGCATAGCGTCTGAGATAATCCAGTTACCTCCCTTGATAAATACTTTTTGCCCGTTAACTGCAATTTCACGGCTGTTGGTGTGGCTGTTCCAACTGGTCTGTATTTCGCGGACACCTACGTTGATGTTTTGCTGGTCCGACAATTTGTTATCGCTGGTTATAAATTGTATTTGCGACGGATACAAATGAGCATCACCGTAACCATTTGGCCACCATAAAACCGGGTTCTTTAGTATCACATCGGCCAGGTTTACCTCGGTTACCGAATTAGCTTTAAGCATTACCTTTTGACTAACACGATTACCATTAATGGTGTATTGCAGTGTACCACTTACCGGCGAAGGCAGCGGGTTTTGTAATTCGGCAGAGGCCTTGATGATTGCGGGCTGCTGCACCCCTCCTACCTTACGTACACCCGGCACCAGCGTAACTACATGCGGGTCATTGATTTTTACTTTGCCTGTAGTTTGGATGGTTACCTTATCCCATATACCGGTGTTGCGGTCGCGCATGGGCTGTATCCAGTCCCAACCGGCGGTGTACTGTAAGCCTACGTTTTTGCCTATGCGGCCATCGCCTCCCTGGCCACCATTAGGGTTACCCACCGGGTCGGGCGGGTAAACTACCACCGCTAACCGGTTATTACCGGATTGGTCGAGCAGGGAAGTGATATTGTACGATTGGCGCAAAAACATTCCATAATGCGTTTTGGGGTTAAGCTTACGGCCATTTAAATAAATATCGCAACTGTAATTGATGCCGCGCAGATTTAAATAAACCTGGCCGCCGTTTTGAGGGGTAACCGCTTTAAAATTATTGACAAACCAATAAGTGTAGTAATCGCGACCGGTATAAAAGATATCTTTTATACGCTCATTGTTAATGCCGTAAAAAGGGTCGGGCACTTTGTGGTTGTTCAGTAAGGTGGTTAATACCGTGCCGGGCACGGTAGCAGGCATCCACGAAGAAACATTATAATTAGCCTTAGAAACAGCAGTTCCGTCAACATTTACTTCTTTAACAGGGGCGCATTTCCATCCGCTGTTCAATTCAACCGAGGTTTGTGCTTTTGCAGTAAGCAAAACACCCAGACAGGCTACCGCGGTTAGTAAAGTTTTTTTGTATTGTTGATACCGGAAATTTAATTGATGCATATTTCTATTCTCTGCAATGTGTGATATGATGTTGAATCGTTATGTTTTTGCGTATTAATTATAAGCCAGTTTAAAGGCTGCTGCCTGTTTTAAACCACTGCCTTCGCGAAGACCTGCCGGTACAGTTACTTTAACCGCACCCGCCTGCTGCTGCCACTGTATTTTTTGCGACGAACCTAACAAGCTTACCTTTTTCAGCTTTTTAGGACTACTGATTTTAAACTCCAGCGTAGCCGGCAACGTTACATTCTCTTTGTCGCTAAGCACGTAAGCGTATATTGCCGATTTGTTTTTAGCCTGTGTATAAAACACATTATTTTCTGAGTAAGGCGCTATAGCCTTGGAGTTGTAAATACCTTCGCCATTAATTTTCATCCAGGCACCAATACCGGCCAGGCGCTTATAAGCTTCGGGGTCCCAATCACCATCGGGGCCGGGGCCAATATTCATCAACAGGTTACCACCGCGCGACACGATTTTGACCAGCAGTTGCACAATATCGTGCGTTGATTTGTAAGTATCACCGGGTACATAGCTCCACGAGTTACCCATGGTAATACAGCTTTCCCACGGGAAACCTTCCGGCTTATCGGGTACCTGCTGTTCGGGCGTGGTGTAATTTTCGTATTGGCCGGGCACGGTACGGTCTACCACAATCAGACCGGGCTGGTGCTTGCGGGCCATGGCCGCAATTTTAGGCATGTCAATGTCCTGGTTAAATTTGATGCCGCGTTGCCAGTCGATAGCCGTATCGATGGTAGCCTTAGGCCGCACCCATCCGCCATCCAGCCACAAAATATCTACACTGCCGTAACCGGTCATTAACTCCTGAATCTGGTTGTAAGTAAAATCCTTAAACTTGTTCCAGTGCTCAGGGTATTTAGCCGGGTCGTAGTTTACGTTGCGGTCTTTAGGCGGAAAGTATGGCCACCAATAATCGGGCGAGTGCCAGTCGGGCTTAGAAAAATAAGCCCCAATCATGAAGTTTTCCTTGCGGAAAGCGTTAAAAATTTCTTTGGTAACGTTTGCCCTTGGATTGGTTGCAAACGGCGATTTTGGGTCTGTGATTTTGTAGTCGGACTGCTTAGTGTCGAACATGGCAAAACCATCGTGGTGTTTAGTGGTAAAAACCACATATTTCATTCCGGCATTTTTAGCAGCCGCTACCCATTTTTCGGGGTTAAACTTAACCGGGTTAAATGTTTTTTGCAGGTTTTCGTACGCCTGTTTGTAGCCATTATAGGTGGCGCTGTACGGGCCTTTGCGCTGGGTCCAGCCTTCGTCTTCGGGGCAAATGCTCCAGCTTTCAACCACGCCCCACTGCGAGTATGTGCCCCAGTGCATAAACAAACCAAATTTAAGGTCTTGCCAATGGGCAAGCTTGGTTTGAACGGCCGGGTCGGTGGGGGCTTCGTATTTTTTTGAATTTTCGTGTATCTGCGCTTTAGCGTGACCGGCAAACAGCAAAGCCGATAAAATAAGTGCTTTAGTTAACCGCCTGCCGTGCATTTGTATCGCCATTCGTATATATTATTGATTAATGTCCAGTTCTTTATTTAAGGCTTCAATTTTGTCGCCCAGCAATTTGCCAATGCTTTCTACCACCAGTACGGCGCCGCCTATCAGTTGTGCGTTGGCGTTTAGGTTAGATATCATCAGTTCGGTATAAGCCGCCAAACGCGGTATGCAGTGCTCATTAATAGCCTGCTGTATAGGCGCCATCCACAACCGGCCAATTACACTGGCCTTACCGCTAAAAATAATGATAGCCGGGTTCATGATATGGATGAGGATAGCCAAACACTGCCCGATGTGATACGCCGCTTCGGATATCAATTTTACCGAAAGCATATCACCTTTAACAGCCTCGTTAATGATGGCATCAGCATCAATGGTTTCGTAATTAGCCAGGCTGCTGCGTTGCCCTTGTGCAATCTCTTCGTTAGCTTTAGAGATGATAGCAATTAACGATGCTTCGGTTTCTAAACAGCCATGTTTGCCACACTTACAGAGCTTACCATTTTTAATTAATGGAATATGACTAAACTCGCCGGCCAAACCGCTGTGGCCTCTAAAAATTTCGCCGTTTACAATCATTCCCAAACCTATACCCCAGCCCAGGTTAATCACCATGGCATCATCCTGGTACATGGCAGCGCCAAACTTTTGCTCACCTAAGGCAATGGCCGTCGAATCGTTCTCGATAAATACCGGCAGCGATAGCGCCTGCTGCATATAATCTACCAACGAGGTATCTTTACAATCTAAATGGGTATA
This sequence comes from uncultured Mucilaginibacter sp., assembly GCA_964277815.1. Lineage (GTDB taxonomy): Bacteria > Bacteroidota > Bacteroidia > Sphingobacteriales > Sphingobacteriaceae > Mucilaginibacter. The sequence goes on from CAXYKR010000012.1 coordinate 8,367, forward strand.
GTTGATACCTTTTACCGGGTCGATAAAACCGGGCATGGTTACCCCTACCCCTAATATTTTGCTACTGCTGATACCCGATTGCGTAATGTATTTTTCGATTTCGGCAATCAGGTTGTCAGCCTTTAAATCATACAGTTCCAGTTCGTGCTGAACGATGTCGGCCACAAAACGGTTGTTCATATCCAATATGCCAATCTGGATATAAAACTGGCTGATGGCTACTGATACGATGTAATGTGTATCGGATATCAATGAGTACTGCAAAGGTTTGCGGCCGCCGCTTGAGCTGGCATAGCCTTTCTCAATCACGTACCCTTCTTTAATTAACTCATTTAGTACTTTAATGGCATGCGGAATGCTCTTCCCGATATAATTACTTATATCTGAACTGGAAAGCGCTTCATTATAGTATAGACATTTAATCGCCTTGGCATTATTTACCAAAGCAGATATGTTTTGCGACATTGACTAAGAAAATTAAAGATTTACATATTTAGTTTATTTCTGATAACAAAGCAAACTTTTTTAAATTTTTAAAAAGATTACAGCCGTTTGTGTATCAGATTGCATAACTCATAAGAGTTATGCAAAAATTGTGAGGTTAAGCTACACATTAAGCACACAACAACGTAGACGCTTTGTGTAATAACAGCGTTACACTAATAGTTAAATAACAGACTGATTTGATTATCGGCCCTTATTACATTGATACTATTGAACCCGTAATATAATAAACAAAAAAGCGTCCTCATTATTAAAGACGCTTTTGAAAGAGTGCACAATACAGCTCCTTGATATTATTTAGCAGATATAATTGAATTGCTTATTGATGCTCTTTTCTTTCTTTTAAGTACTGCAGCATTTGCTTTGGGCGGTCGGTTTGTAAAATAGTGGCGCCATGGGCAATCAGCCAGTCCCAGCTGTCTTTAGTGTTGCCTTGCTCAACGGCCAAATCGTCTTCGTGCCCGGCATTCAAGGATGCCCAAAGCGAGTTGTACCACAATTTTGCGCCGGTGCGGGTGATAAATTTATTGTCTTTCAGGATGGATGAGGTATCCTGCTTAAAGTTACACTCAAAAGCATAGGGCTTCATGTTTTTAAGGTAGTCGGTAATGGTTTTTCTGGCTTCGGATTTATCCAGGTTAACAATAGGCATGTAAATGATGCTATCTATCAGGGTAGGATATTTTTCTTTTAACTGGGCATAAGTAACCTCTGCTTTAAATATAGCCTGTTTTAGTGTTCCGGTTTCTTTTAATACGGCAAAAGCTTCATGGTAGTAAGGATAGCTCTTGTCCAGGTTAACCATTACCTTTTTGCCTTTAAGGGCCAGCATCACTTCTTTAAGCGTTGGAATTTTATTAGCGGTTACACGGCCCAGGCCGTTTCGCAAGCTGAACTTTTCTATCTCCTCATAGGTATAGTCGTCGGGAGTGCCTTTGCCGTTCGTGGTACGGTCGATAGTTTGGTCGTGCATGATGACGATAACGCCGTCTTTGGTTTTGGCTAAATCCAGTTCTAAAATATCAACGCCCATAGCAGCGGCATTTTTAAAAGCCCACAATGAGTTTTCGGGAGCGTTGCGCCAGTCGCCGCGATGTGCAGCAACCATTATTTTATTTTGTGCTTTGGATATTAAAGCAAAAGCTTGTAATACAAGAATTGTTAAGATGAATTTAGTTTTCATGAATCAGGGGGTGAATAAATTATTTCATATCAACCGATGAAATCCATTGGTTGGTGATGCCGAAATTTGGGTTTGGTTTATCGGCGGCAGTGATAATTAAAGTTCCGCCTTTTGTAATTTCCTGGTGAGTAAGCCAATTGCGGCTAAGCGGCTTGCCATTTAGGGTAACCGCCTGTATGTACCGGCGGTTGGGAGCAAAATTGGCTACCTTAACTGTGAAGCTTTGATTGCCGGTTTTAAGCTGCACCTCGGCAAATAGCGGCACACTTAAATAATAAACCGGCCAGCCTGAGCATGCCGGAAAAATACCGGTTGCTGCAAAAACATACCAGGCCGACATGGCACCAGCATCGTCATCCATGGTACGGATATAGGTATCAGGTTTGTTTTGATAAATCACATCTACAAACGGGTCGATGCCACGGCTATTATCATTAAAGTAATACTGCACTACAGTATCAACCGCATACTTTTGTACCAGGTACTGCGAGCGCCAAGGTTGCGAGGTGGCATTGAACATTAACGGCGCCTGTATGTCGGGCTCGTTGGCATGGTTATAATAATCATTGTCAAAAAACTCGTTAAGTTGTTTTAAGTACTCCTGCTCTCCGCCAGCCAGTTCAATCAGGCCCTTGTTATCAAAAGGTACCAACCAGCGGTATTGCCAGATGGTTCCCTGGTACATACCACGTGCCGAAACCCGGTCAACATCGGGCTTGGTCAGGTCCTTAAAATCTTTGTTCCAGTATTCTTTGTACTGCAAGGCCTGTTGGCGGTATTTAGCGCTTAACTCGGTTTTACCTATAATTTTCATAATCTCCGACAATGCCCAAATGTCATAACTCGACTCCAACGCTTTATCAGGGTGCGCAAAATCCAGGCGACCGGCTTCGGCTACCAACGAGTCGGCTATGCTTTTAAAATCAACTTTGAAGCCTTTACGGTAAGCATCTAGTAAAACCACAATAGCATGCTCGGTGCGCACGGTATTTGATGGTTCGTGCTGGGTGGCATAGTCCTTTTTGCCGTATTTATACATATTAGCAATCGAGTTAACCATATACTGGTACTTATCCGGATAAAGTAGTGCTAGTAAGGGTAATTGGGTGCGGTAGTTATCCCAAATGGCCCATCCGTTGTAAACCTGTCCGTTGGTGTGTTGCAGGCTACCGTCCGTAGCACGATAGCTACCATCTTTTTCTGACACCAGGTAAGGCGACTGCATGGTGCGGTATAGTAACGAATAAAACAGCTTTTCGCGGTTAGCATCGCCCTTTACAGTAATATTATTTAACAGACTATTCCAGCTATTCTGACCGGCATTTTTAACTGACAACAGACCAGCATCAGCAAGCGCGGCTTTGGCATGCAACACATCAACGCTCGAAAAAGCAACATGAACTTGAATGTGTGAGGCGTTACCCACGTCAGCCAGTAGCTCATGCTCACTTACCTGCTTTAATTTTACCGGACTACTAAATTTAATGGCATAATACACCCGGTAAGTGCCCACGTTACAGGTAGTGCGCGAATCTATCCAACCACTAATGCCATTATCTGCTACCTGATGCTCTTCGGCTACGAACTTATTAGCCAGTGTATGGCTCAGGTTAATCAGAAACCCTTTATTGCTGTTTTCAGGGAAGGTATAATTTTCGACCCCGGCGTTACCGTTTACGGCGATGGCCACTTTAAGTTTATTGGTAAAAGCTACCTCGTAAAAACCCGGACCAGCACTCTCGGCTGATTTATTGAGTACACACGCGGCTGCATCGCTACCAATAAAAGGTTTGATTAATATGTTACCACCACTCCCCTGGCATCCCACACCCTCAAAACGGTTATGGGTAAAACCTAAAAACGTTTTGGCTTTATGCTCATAACCCATATGCAGCTTGGGGTACGTTTGCGGACCAATGCTTAACATACCGAAGGGCGTTGAAGCCGCAGGCGACATCTGTCCATGGTCGCCGGACGAACCCAGGAACACGTTAACCTTTTGGGCATTTTGTGCTGATGCCAAAGCGACGGTTAACGATAACGCGATAACGGAGAGCAGTTTTTTCATACAGGGCAAAGAAAGAAAAAAGGAGGAAAGTATTTCCTCCTGAGTATAACCATGCGGTTATTAATAACCCGGATTTTGATACATCCTTGTCGGGTCGAGTTTATACTCGTCGAACGGAATGGGATAATAACGGTCTTTGGTGCTAAAATTAGCTAACCTGGCAATACCAAAATCGGACTGGCTTTTACTTTTAAAGTAAGTTACCAGCTCGTCGGTACTAAAAGTACGTAGCAAATCAAACCAGCGATGATGCTCAAAAGCCAGCTCAACACGGCGTTCGTGTAAAATGGCCAAACGCAGCGTAGGGTATTTGCTGCTGTAAGCCGAGGTAGCCGAAACCACTGAGTACAAAGGCACTCCTGCACGGGCACGTACCATATCTAAGTATTGTATTGCACTGGCAGTATCGCCTAAATAATTACTTACTTCGGCCAACATTAATATTACGTCGGCGTAGCGAATCAGTATCCAGTCGTTACCTCCATAACCCAGGTTTGATGCTGCAGGGCTGGTATCTCTAAATTTAGTGATGAAATAATCTTTTACTGACGATGCATTCGCATATTTTACCGAAAAGGCCATACGCGGGTCGCCGCTTTCATAGTCCTTAATTAAGTCGGGCGTTACGTTGCCGCCAACACCGGTGGTAGTTTTAAGCGAGTTAATAGTTTCGCCAGTAGGCTGATTGTTGGCCGCGATGGAGGAGCTGTAGTTAGGGTCGCCTTGTTTGTTTACAATCTGCCAAATCAGTTCGGGGCAGGTTGATTTTTTGGTTACATCAAACACATCTGTATAAGGTATACTACTCAAAGCACCGAACGAACGCATGTTGTAAGCTGCCAGCAAATAGGTCTTGGCATCGTTCAGGTTACTCTGGCGGTTGGTTTGGTCTTGCGTAGTAGCCATGGTTAAGTAAACCTGGCCCAGCGTTGCGTTGATGGCGGCTTTCGAGGCACGGCCAATGCCAGAACTGGTTTGCAGGTTAGGCAGATTGCTGTTTAAAGCATCTTTTAAGTCAGCTACAATTAGCGCATAAACGGAAGCTTGTTTTTCGCGGAAAGTATTTGCAGCCACATCCTCAGGTGTAACCAGTTGTTTGGTTACCAGTGGTACATCACCCCACATGCGTACCATGTGAAAGTAAGCAACCGCACGTAAAAACTTAGCCTCGGCAACGTACTGTTGTTTGACGGCCGGGTCGGTAAAGGTTACCTGGTCGATGTTAGACAACACCACGTTTGCACGGGATATAGTGTTGTACATAGATACCCAGTGGCTTTTTAAATAGGTATTGCTCGGCAGGATGGAAAAATCGCCAAACTGGAAAGGTTCACCAGCATTACTCTGGTTATCATTACGGCCGGTATCATCCGAGCGCTCATCTGTCCATAAACCGCTGTTTTCGCCGATGTTGTTGCTGCTACGCAGTGATTGGTAAATACCGTTTACCGCACTTAACACATCATCAGGTGTGCGAAAGCTGGTAGCCAGTTCGATGGCATTAGGGTCTTTTTGTTCTAAAAACGTCTTTTTGCACGAGGCCGAAAAAATAATCAGACCAGCGGCAAAAGCAGTTGTTATTAATGTTTTTTTCATTTCAATATGTCTTAAAATGCAACTCTTAAACCTAAGTTATATGAGCGTACCAGCGGGTAAACACCATAGTCTACGCCAGGCGCCAGGTTGGCCGGCTGGGTGTTATTTGATGCTCCGCTGGTGTAGTTGTAATCAACCTCGGGGTTGTAACCTTTGTATTTGGTAATGGTAAATGCGTTAACCACGCTGGCATAAAGCCGTGCACTCGAGATTCCTAATTTGCCGTTCAGCAATTTAGGCAAAGTATAACCCAGGGTAATGTTGTTACAGCGGAGGAAAGAACCATCTTGTAAGTAAAAGGTAGACAAACGGGTACTGTTGCTTTGTGTACCGGCACGTGAGGCACGGTAAACGGTACCATTACCCGGCTGTGCAGCATTGCGGTAACGGTTAACTACATCGGCATAATTATTACCCGAGCCCTCCATATTGTACAGATAATAATCCTGACCGTCGAGCACGCTGTTACCTTTCGAGCCGTTGAACGAGGCATTCAGGTCAAACTTTTTGTAGTTGGTAGTGATGGCAAAGCCGTAAGTAAAATCAGGGTAAGGATTACCAATCACCGTTTTATCGGCATCGTTTACAATTCCGTCTTTATTAGTATCCTCAAAATACATATCCCCTACCCGTAATGGGTTAGATTGCGAGGCAGATGGCGCCACTTTGCCCAGAGTTTCGGGCGTAACAATACCGGCTACTTTGAAGCCATAAAACATACCTACTGGTTGCCCTTGTTGAGTAATATTGGTGAGGTATGAACGCTCTGCACCGTTGATAATAATGGTGTTATTACCGCTTAATTTGGTCACCATATTGCGGTTGATAGATATGTTACCGCTCAGGTTTAACGAAAAATCTTTGGAGCTAACTGCACGGCCATCTAATTGGAAATCAAAACCACGGTTACGGATTTGTGAGTTACGCAGGTTGGTTAAGATGGTAGTACTGCCCGAGATAGCCGAGATTGGCTGGTTGTACAACAAGTCGGTAGAATAACTTACATAATAGTTGGCGATAACAGACAAGCGGCCTTTAAATAAACCAATATCGGTACCAAAGTTATACTGTGAAGTTGTTTCCCAGCTTAATTTAGAATCGGCTATGCCGTTAGGATAAGTAGCGGTAGCCACACTGCTTGAGCTACCAAACACTACACCTGTTGGGCTGGCCAAGGTTTGATAGTAACCATAGTTACCAATATTGTAGTTACCACTTACACCCCAGCTGGCACGTAACTTAACTGTCGATTGTTCGCCCAGGAAATTATGATAAAACGGTTCTTGCGAAATGTTCCAGCCGGCTGATACCGAAGGGAAGTAACCATATTTATTTTCGGGACCAAAACGAGATGAACCATCCGCACGGAACGAACCGGTTAAGAAATATTTACCGGCATAGTCATAGCTTAAACGACCAAAGTAAGAAAGCAGCGTAAAGTTTGATTTACCTGTAGGCCCGCTATTAAGCGTAAAAAACGATGGGTCGGCACCTTTACCAGTAATTTCAGGGACGTTATCATTCAAAAATCCTTTTGCGGTAACACTGATGGCATCGCGCATATTTTTTTGAACGGTATAGCCACCCAGCGCATTTAAATGGTGCTGCTTAAACTGCTTGTTATAATTTAAGGTAAACTCGGCCAGTTGGTCGTTTACCGTGGTGGTTTGCGCGGTGGCCGTTGCTGCAGCAATAGCCTGAGCCGAGCCCGGAGGGTTGGCACCGCTGCTCAGGTTAGTTGGCAGGTAATAGTCGTACTTTTCACTATACGTATTGGTACCCATGTTGGCTTTGAATACCAGGTCGTCCAATATTTTGTAGCTGGCCGCCACATTGATGTTGGTACGGTAACCTTTACGGTTAATTTTGGTACGCGTAGCCAATGCTACCGGGTTTTCGATACTCTGATAACCAAAGGCAGACGATTGCGATGCTGCGGCGTTGGTAGCTAATGAACCATCTGGGTTATAAGCCGGGAAGAAAGGCATGTAAATCAAGGCGCCTAATATTGGCCCGTGGTCAAAACGGCCTTCCTGAATTTCGCGGTTGTAGTTTTGGGTATAGGCAACATTAGCATCCACATGCAGGCGCTTACTGATATCAGACGAAATGTTTGAACGGAAGTTATAACGCTCCTGCCCCGACGAAACGATAATACCCTGCTGATTTTGATAAGCACCGCTTACATAGTAACGGGTATTGTTATTACTGCCCGAAAAAGACAGCGTATGCTTCTGAAAAAACGCATGCTGATACAATTCATCCTGCCAGTCGGTATTGACCGTTTGCGGAATTAACGACTGCGAGGCAAAATCATAAAGATAAGTAGGGATTTGAACACTACCTGCGTTACCCACATTGGCCACACGGGTAGCGTTGTTATCTGAGTACATGGCATCGTTCCAAACTTTGCCGGCATTTTGCCATAAATCATGATAGGCATTGTTGCGGCCATCTATCACCAATTGGGCAAAATCATTCGAGTTCAGCAATTTTACTTTGTGTGCCAAACGGTCGCTTCCCATTTGCACATTGTACTCAAACTTACCTTTGCCATCTTTACCGCGCTTGGTGGTAATTAAAA
>CAXYKR010000013.1:0-6065 GCA_964277815.1 uncultured Mucilaginibacter sp.
GTTGTTAGATATCGAACGTATTTACCTGGTAGGCGGCGCACAAGCTATTGCGGCTATGGCTTATGGTACGGAGAGCATTAGTAAGGTAGACAAGATTTTTGGGCCGGGTAACCAGTTTGTTACCAAGGCCAAAACTATTATCCAGTCTACCACTATAACGGCCATCGATATGCCTGCGGGCCCGTCCGAAGTTTTGGTTCTTGCCGACGAAACCGCTCACCCTGCTTACATTGCCGCCGATTTACTGGCGCAGGCCGAGCACGGTGCCGACAGCCAGAGCGTGTTGGTAGCTACTTCAGCAGATATTGTACAGGCTACCATAGCCGAACTGGAAAAACAATTACCAGTTCTTCCGCGTGCCGAAATTGCCGCCAAAGCCATTGATAATTCTTACGCTATTATAGTCAGTGATTTAAGGGAGGGGATGCGTTTTAGTAACCAGTACGCACCCGAGCATTTGATATTGGCTACCGAAAACTGGCAGCAAATTACATCTGATATTATCAATGCCGGGTCGGTATTTTTAGGCAATCAAACCCCTGAAAGCGTAGGCGACTATGCATCGGGCACTAACCATACCCTGCCTACCAGCGCTTATGCTAAGGCTTATTCGGGTGTATCGGTTGACTCGTTCGTGAAAAAAATCACGTTCCAGCACCTTACGCCGCAAGGCCTGCAAAATATTGGTCCGCATGTAGAGATTCTGGCCGATTTGGAAGGCTTGCATGCGCATCGTAACGCGGTGAGTGTTAGAACAACCGACCATTCGGCCTAAAAATAGCCATCAGGTATAGTCAGCCCATGTATTAACCGGTGCTAAGGACGTTCTGAGTCTTTAGCAAAACAATCTTTTACTAATGTTTGAACTCAATAATATTCTAAGAGAAAACATAAAAAACCTAAAGCCATATTCGTCCGCGCGGGACGAGTTTCAGGGCGAAGCCAGCGTGTACCTGGATGCTAACGAAAATGCATTCGGTTCGCCGCTTGAGCAAAATTATAACCGTTACCCCGACCCTATGCAATACGCCGTAAAAAAGCGTTTGAGCGAAATTAAAGGCGTACCGCCCCGCAATATCTTTTTAGGCAACGGTAGCGACGAAGCTATCGACATCCTGTTCCGCAGCTTTTGCAACCCGGGTGTAGATAACGTGATTCTGGTACCGCCTACTTACGGTATGTACGAGGTATCGGCCAATATTAACGATGTGGAAACCCGCAAAGTAAATCTTACCGATGAGTACCAGCTTAATCTGGAGGTTATTGCCGAAGCCATCGATAAAAATACCAAGCTTATTTTTATCTGCTCGCCCAATAACCCTACCGGCAACTCTATCCACCGTGAAGATATCGAAACACTGCTGACCAACTTTAACGGGTTGGTAGTGGTAGATGAAGCCTACATTAACTTTAGCCGTCAAAAAACATTTATCCAGGAACTTACCGAGTATGCTAATCTGGTAGTGCTGCAAACACTATCGAAAGCGTGGGGACTGGCAGCTTTGCGGGTAGGTATGGCCTTTGCGAGCGAAGAAATTATCGAGGTAATGAACAAAGTGAAGCCACCCTACAACGTTAATGAGGCTTCACAGCAGTTGGCTTTACAAGCCTTACAAAACGTTGAGCAGGTAAACCAATGGATTAAAGAAACGCTGACCGAGCGTGACCAGTTGGTGCTCAACTTAAAAGCGTTTGATTTTGTGTTGGACATTTACCCCTCGGATGCTAACTTTATTTTAGTAAAAACCACCGATGCTAAAGGTATTTACAACTATTTAGTAAGCCATGGCATCATCGTGCGCGACCGCTCTAAAGTTGAGCTTTGCGATGGTGCACTGCGCATTACCGTAGGTACACCAGCCGAAAATGAAACACTCTTAAACACGCTAAAAGAATACAAAGCATGAGCTCAGCCAAAAAAGTTTTATTCATCGACCGCGATGGTACCTTGATTAATGAGTGCGCCGACGAACAAATTGACTCGTTTAACAAGCTTACTTTTTTTCCCGGCGCGTTAACCTACCTGCCACGCATTGCCCGTGAGCTGGATTACGAATTGGTAATGGTAACCAACCAGGACGGTTTAGGAACTACCGTGCATCCCGACGAAAACTTTTTCCCGGTGCATGAGCTCATCATAAAAACCTTTGCCAACGAAGGGGTGCATTTTGCCGCCACTTACATCGACCGCACCTTTGCTGCCGATAACGCGCCTACGCGCAAGCCTGGCACCGGTATGCTTACCGCATACTTTGATGCCGAGCAGTACGACTTGGCAAACTCTTTTGTGATAGGCGACCGGCTGAACGATGCTCTGTTAGCTAAAAATCTCGGTGCCAAAGCTATCTGGCTGAACGATGGTTTGGGTATGGGCGCTAAAGAGTTTTCGGCCGATGAAATTTCGGCTATAAACGCCACCGTGGCCATCAAAACCACCGACTGGCAAAATATATATGAGTTTTTAAAAGTGGGTAAACGCGTGGTTGAGCATCGCCGCACCACTAAAGAAACTGATATTTTTATCAAAATTGACCTGGATGGTACCGGCGAAGCCAAAGTAAATACCGGCCTACACTTTTTTGACCACATGCTGGACCAGATTGCACGCCACGGCAGTGTTGACCTGGAGGTAACCGCCAAAGGCGATTTACATATTGACGAACACCATACCATCGAAGATACTGGTATTGCACTGGGCGAAGCTATGGCGGTAGCCTTAGGCAATAAGCGAGGCATTGAGCGTTATGGCTTTTGCTTACCAATGGACGACTGCCTGGCGCAAGCCGCTATCGACTTTGGTGGCCGCAACTGGCTAATGTGGGAAGCTGATTTTAAACGCGAAAAGGTGGGCGATATGCCGACCGAAATGTTTTATCATTTCTTTAAGTCGTTTACCGATGCTGCCAAATGTAACCTCAACATCAAAGCCGAAGGTTACAATGAGCATCATAAAATAGAAGCCATATTTAAAGCTTTTGCCAAAGCTATTAAAATGGCGGTGAAGCGCGATGTGAATAATATGGTGCTACCAAGTACTAAAGGGGTGTTGTAACAACAAAGCCAAGCCCCCTAGCCCCCTAAAGGGGGAGTATTGAAATTTTATAGGGAGCAGTATTAGTGAGGTAGCAGTTTAATAAGATTAATCGGCAATAATCACAACTAAAGTTAAAATGGAAATCACAGAAAAGCCAGACAGCGAAGTACAAAGCTCACCGTCGCATCCAGATGCGCCGGGGGCCATTGGTATTGTACGCTATGGCGCGGGCAATATATTTTCGCTAACCTCGGCGCTCGACCGCTTGGGTATTGCTTATGGCATGGTACATACCGAAGACGACCTGCAGCATTATGACCGCTATATTATTCCGGGTGTGGGGCATGCCGGCGCTGCGATGCAAAAGTTGCAGCAAACCGGCTTGGTGCCTGCCATTAAAGCGCTGCAAAAACCAACGCTGGGTATTTGTGTAGGCATGCAGTTAATGACAGCTTACTCTGAAGAGGGTGACGCTGACTTGCTAAACATATTTCCGAACAAAACACTTCGTTTTGCCGATAGCGAACACTACAAAGTTCCGCATACCGGCTGGAACCGTGTTTACCAGGAAAAGGAGAACCCATTGTTTGCCGGTATTCCTGATGGTACTCATTTTTATTACGTACACTCCTACTACATAGAGTATAATAATTTATATACTTTAGCTTCAACAAATTACAGCCTTAAATATTCGGGCTCTATTTGGCACAATAATTTTTACGGCGTACAGTTCCACCCCGAAAAATCGGGCGTGCATGGCGAAACTTTATTAAAAAACTTTTCAAAAATATAGGGTATGTATATTATTCCTGCGGTTGATATTCTGGATAAAAAAGTAGTGCGCTTACGCGAAGGCGATTACCACCAGGTAACGCAATACGATGTAAGTCTGGAGGAGATGATTGAACGCTACAAATCTATCGGTACCGAGCTTATTCACATCATCGACCTTAATGGCGCTAAAGGCGATTTCAGCAATCAGCAGTATCTGTTTGATGTCATCAAAAAAACAGACATGAAAATACAGTACGGCGGTGGCATCCGCAGCATCGACAAGGTAAAAGAACTGACCGATGCCGGTGTAGCCCGTGTTATTGTAGGCACGCAGGCCATTACCAACCCTTCATTTTTAGATGAGTTGAGCAAAACCATGTGCGGCCCAACCAAATGCTCGGACAGTATTGTGGTAGCTATTGACGTACTTGATGAGGTAATCAAATACTCAGGTTGGATGGAAAGTTCGCCTATTAAGCTAATTGATTACATTGACCGCTGTTTGCATCTGGGCTTTTACCGCTTTTTATGTACCGATATTAACAAAGACGGCAAACTGGGCGGCGCGGGCGTAGAGTTGTACAAAAAGCTGTTAAACCATTCTCCTTTCATCAAGCTAATTGCTTCGGGCGGCGTAAGCTCCATGAAAGACATTGAAGCGTTGAATAAAATTAAAGTAGAAAGCTGCGTGGTAGGCAAAGCCATCTACGAAAATCGAATTACTATTGAAGACGTGAAACACTGGAATTTGAAGTCGTTGACTTCGATATAAAAACGCAGAAGCCCCCTAGCCCCCTAAAGGGGGAACGATAATTAATATGAAAAAGTCATTGATGTCGTTAGGGGCAAGTCACTTAATTTACAGGAATGCTGAGAATTTACGTCATAAGCCGACGGCAGCTGAAAGTCTTTAATGGAATTATTTAAAGGGTAGCCAATTAGGAGTTAAGTTTCGGAGGCAGCATCCGTTAGGTATTCATATCGCCGACTTTTACAGTCATCAACATAAGTTAATTGTTGAATTGGATGGTAGCATACATAATAATCTCGAAATTGCAAGGGAAGACATCATCAGGGAACGATATTTAAATAACGAAGGACTTACGATTTTAAGGTTTAAGAACCACCAAATTTTTAGTCAAATTGAAATTGTTTTGGACGAAATAAAGCAGCATATAAACTCCCCCTTTAGGGGGTCGGGGGGCTTGGGCTCTGGATTAGCCAAGCGCATTATCCCCTGCCTGGATGTAAAAGACGGGCGTACGGTAAAAGGAGTGAACTTTGTTGACCTGCGCGATGCCGGCGACCCGGTGGAACTGGCCTGGAATTACTCGCAGCAAGGCGCTGATGAGCTCGTATTTCTGGATATTACCGCCACCCACGAAAAGCGTAAAACTACGGTTGAATTGGTGAAAGCCGTTGCACGGCAAATTAATATACCCTTTACCATTGGCGGCGGCATTAACGAAATTGCTGATGCAGACGCGTTGTTGAATGCCGGGGCCGACAAAATATCCATCAATTCGGCAGCGGTGCGCAATCCGGGTTTAATCGACGAATTAGCCAAAGCCTTTGGTGTACAGTTTGTGATTGTAGCGGTAGATACCCGCCATGTAGGCAACACCAACATTGTACATCTCAACGGTGGCCGCATCCCTACCGAAAAAGAAACTTTAAACTGGATTCTGGAAGCTGAAAGCCGTGGAGCAGGTGAAATTTTACTGACTTCGATGGACCACGACGGCACCAAGGCCGGTTTTGATAACAGCTTTTTAAAGGTAGTAAACGACGCCGTGCACATCCCGGTTATCGCCTCGGGCGGTGCAGGTAACAAACAGCACTTTGTTGATGTGTTTGAACAAACCAATGTGGATGCAGCACTGGCGGCATCGGTGTTTCATTACGGCGAAATATTAATCCCTAATTTGAAGAGCGTTTTACGCGAACGCCAAATTGAGGTACGTTAATTTGTATAGCTTGGGCAACGTATAACGATAGTAGTTATCCAGTCAGTTTTGATTTTGCCTGGATTATAAATTTAAAATTAGAATGCAAATAGATTTTAGCAAATCACCCGATGGCTTAGTGCCGGTGGTGGTTCAGGATAACCAAACGCTTGAGGTGTTGATGCTGGGCTACATGAACCAGGAGGCTTACGATAAAACGGTTACAAATAAAGTAGTGACGTTTTATTCGAGGTCGAAAAACCGCTTATGGACCAAAGGCGAAACCAGCAATAACTTTTTGCATGTGGTAA
>CAXYKR010000014.1:0-9599 GCA_964277815.1 uncultured Mucilaginibacter sp.
TGTTCCAGTTCGCCTTTTACGCTAATTCTGCTTTCTATTAAATGCCCTTTAGGTACGGCAAAAACTTCCAGCTCAATATTGATTTCGTCAACCGGCCACATCTTACGGTCGATATACATGCGTAAGGTAATTACCGTGCAACTGCCCAAACTGGAGAGTAGCAAACCAAAAGGGTTCATGCCCGTGTCGGTGCCGTTCAGTTCTTTAGGTTCATCAACGATGATGGAATGATTGGCGCTGGTGGCGGTGGTTTGGTAATGCTGCCGGCCAATGTGAGCTACGGCTTTGGCAACTAATCTTTTCTCGGTATCCATAAAAACAAAAAAGGTATAGCTTTAACGCTATACCTGCTTATGTGTTTGAGTAAACTCCGTAACGCTCTATTAATAAAAGTCGTAACAACGGCGTGCAGTTTGAAATTTGGAGGTACTGTAGCGCGATGGCAATGTTGTTTCGTAGCCTAAGCTGCCTTCGGTAGTGCCGCTGGTGTTGCTGTAATTTAAGTGTTTAGAGGTAGGGGCATCATGGCTCAAACCGAAACGTAGCTTTTCGTTACCCTCGTGGCTGATGAACAAATCGAATACGAAAGACATCACGAATGAGCTCGGACCCGATACGCCACCACCACGATACCATAAACCCGCATTAACTGCGCGGCGTTTGTACTGTACACCCGCACTTACTGAGGTGGTGTTGGCCTGGCGATACATTACTACCGATGGTACCACGTAAGATTTTTGCCCGTTGTCCAAATCATTAAAAGGGTCTAAATCCAGGCGGTAGCTTAGGTGTGCTGTAGCACGCATTGGTAATTTGGCGGTTGCGCCGGTAAAAGACTGGTCGGGACGGTTTAAATGCTGCAGTGCGCCACCGGCCATAAAGTTGCCGGCCACCAGGTTTACGCCTGCTCCCGAATCAAAATAAAACTTATTATTTAACTGGCCCAAATCTGCCGCGGTGCTTGAGCCGGGAATATAGCCCAGTCGCGGATCAATTTGGTCGCCGAATACCAGTTTGCCGGCATCAATGGTTCGGTTGCCAATACCGGCTTGTAAACCGAATGATAATACAAAGTTGTCTGAGCCTACACTGTACGAGTAGATACCTGAGATGTTGTTACGTACGTAATAGGCCGTACCCTCGTTGCCGCGGGTAAACATCAGGCCTACGCCGCCGCCAAATTTAGGGATGTTAAGCTCGGCAGTAGCCGTCATGTAAGTAAGTGCGCCGGGTAGGGTAGACCACTGGTTGCGGTAAATCATGTTTAACCTTACGTCGCCTTCAAACTGGCCGTTCAGCGCCGGGTTTAAATATACCGGTGCATTAAAAAACTGCGAATACTGATGGTCTTGGGCGCTGGCTTTGAGGCAAAGCAAACCCATCATCACACTTAAAAAATAGCTTATCCTTCTCATCGTCTGTTATCTTATGATGTGTATTGCCCCTGTCCGTTTCGGGGTTGAGTTGTTATACGACATCCCTTTCCATTCGTTACCATTAATAAAGGTTGCTTCGGCCTGCCAGATGTAAACTCCCTGAGGTACTGGTGTACCGCGGAAAGTGCCGTCCCATCCTTCAATCGGGCTGCCGCGCTCGTCGAGCTTATTGGTTTCCCAAATCAGCTGTCCGTAGTTGTTAAAGATGCGCATGTGCCACTCTTTTAAACCGGAGCCTTTGGCAGCAAAAGTGTTGAGCTGCTGGTTAGTGCTGGCCGGCGTAAATGCGTTAGGCATAAATAGTTGTCCCGGTGTACCTGTTATACGGACGTAGTGAATTTTAGTTGACCCGCAGTACTGGTTTTCTGCCACTAATGTTACTTTGTACAGGCCCGTATCGGCATAAGTATGCGATGGGTTTTGAGACATTGACATACCGCCGTCGCCAAAATTCCAGCGCCATTTGGTTGGTTTGTTGGTGCTCAAATCCTCAAACGAGAACTGGTAGTTCGGATAGGTCTGCACGCTATCCGGCCGGGCCCTGAACTCGGCTATGGCCGGTGCATTTACGGTTACGGTGCGGGTAACTGTTTCGGCACAACCAGTAGTGCGGTTGGTAACAGTCAAGGTTACGGTATACGGCGACCCTAAGTAGCTGTAAGTATGTGCCTGCGGCGTACGTAGCGTTGATGTATTTGGGTTAGCAGCCGTAGCCTTGCTGTCGCCAAAATCCCAGTTGTACAGCAAGTCCGACTCCTGGCCGTTAACAGGCGGAGGAGTAAGGTTAGTAAAGTTTACTTTCAGTTCTTTACAACCAACACCGTTATCCATCGTGAAAATTGGCGTTGGTTTGCCGGTTACGGTAATGGTAATTACTTGTGATGCCAAATCCTGGGCACAATCATTATTAGCGTAGAGCACCACTTTATAAATACCCGGCTTGGCAAAGGTGTGTACCAGCGCGGTGGTGTTGTAAGTAGTGGTTGCCGGGGTGCCGTCATTCCATTCCACCCGGAAAGAGGTACCGCCCTGGCTGGTGTTTAAAAAGTTAACCGTATGCGGCGCACAACCAATACGCTCGGCCGTAGTAGGCGTAGTTAAACCCGAATATAGGGTACGCGTAGTCACCGTAATTGGAATAGATGCGCTTTTACCTGTATTACAAGGATTTTTAGCCTCCAGGTAAAGAATGTAGTTACCCTCGTTGGCTATAGTAATGGTTTGTGCCGAACGGCTGTCGGTAGTTACCGGGGTTACTACGTCTTTACCGTTCAGGTCGGTAATGTGATAGGTATAGCTATCATTAGTGCCCGGCGAAATATTATCGACCACCAGATTAAACGGTGCACAACCGCTGGTTGCCCTTGGCGATATGCGGGCTACTGGTATAGGTGGTTTAATAGTTACGTTGCTGGTTGCAGTAAGGTCGCTACAAGGAGTGCTTGCGATTAAGGTAATGTTGTAGGTGATATCTTTACCGTCAGTTGTTGCTCTGAAAGTAACCGGGTCTGGCTGCGCCTTGGTTGAGGTTTCGCCGTTGCCAAAGTTCCATACATAGGTTCCGCTGGCCAGTGGGGAAGAGGTGTTGGTAAAGGTTACCGTAACCGTACCGCAATTTTGGGTAACGGTTTGGGTAAAACTTGGCGTTACCTTTTTAATGGTATTAAACGTGTGGCTAAAAGTTGACGACTCGCAGCCAAATTTGCTGGTGGCTACCAATTTAACCACGATCGAATCGCCATCGTTGTTAATGGTATAACTTGGAAAATCAATGCCGGTGCTAAATTTCTGACCGTTTACATACCAGGTATAATCGGCGTTACGGTCGGGGTAGGCCACGGCTTTAATGTTTTGGTCGTTAATAACAAACGGTACGCAATTAGCGTCTTTAGTCCAGGTAAATTCTGCCTTGGCATTAGGGTTAACCGTAATTGAAATAAAATTACTAATGTTGCTCTGCAAGCCGGTACACAACACTGAACTTACTAACCTGCGATACTGGGTATTTACGGTTAGCGCTGGTGTAGCGTAACTGATAGAAGTTGCACCATTAATGTTGGTCCAGTTGGCGCCACCATCGGTGCTGCTTTGCCACTGGTACAAAAAGTTACCGTCGGCGCCTGTAGGCGTGCTACCGGTGATGGTACCTATGGAGTTATTGATACATACACTTTGCTGGGTGCTGCTGATAGTATTGTTGCTGATAGGCGGCTGTACCAAAGCGCGGATAACGTTACTTTTTAAATCGGTACAGGTGGCAGAGTTCACCGACCTGCGGAAATAAGTAGATTCGGTTACCGGGATGGTCAGGTCTTTACCGGTTTGGCTGGATAGCAAAGTCCAGTTGGTGCCGTCAATACTGCTTTCCCAAACATAAGCGTAACTGCCATTACCGCCGGCTGGGGTAGTGCCCTCTACAGAAATAGTTTGGCCGGCGCAGGTCATTGGGCTTATCAGCGTTACCTGGTTATTGGTTACAGGCGGGTGGTTAGTAATACTTACCTCATCGTATTGTGGTGCACAACCATCAGCGTTGCTGATGGTCCACCTAAAGGTATACGTTTGTCCGTTTTGCAGACCGCTCACCTGGGTTTCGTGCTGGTGTGCATCGGCAAAAGTTACACCTGTCTGGCCCGAGGTTAAAGTCCATGTTCCGGTAAAGTTACCGGCGTCGTTTCCTTTTAAAATGTAGGCAGGCTGGTCACACAACACGGCATCGTTGCCGGCAAATGCTGGTGGTACCTGCGGTTGCACAGTAACGATGATAGTTTTGGCAGCACCATCGCAATTATCTGCCGATGTGCTGTTGATCGGAGTAATGGTATAAGTAACAGTAGCAGGCGTTGACGTGTTGTTTACCAAAACCTGGTCAATACCGGTTACAGCAGCTGGTGTGCTTTGCGCGGTAGCGCCGGTAACACCACCATTTACGGCGATGGTCCAGGTAAATTTAGTGCCGGCTACGTTTGCAGCAAGGCCAATACCGGCAGATGAGCCACTACAAATACTGTTGTTGGCCGGGCCGCTGATGGTGAGCTCCGGTTTAGGAGCAACAGTTACCGTAAAAGTAAATGGCGTACCATCGCAATTATTGGCATGTGGTACAATGGTATAAGTCACGGTGCCGAGGGTGGTAGCCGAGGTGTTAGTCAATATATCCTGAATATTACCTGACCCGCTTTGGGTAAAGCCGGTAATATTGTTGGAGCTTTGGGTAACCGTCCAGGTAAATATACTGCCCGCCACGGTTGATACCGGAATATAATTAACATTACCAGTTGTACAGATAGCCTTGGCAGCAGCAGTAGTAATGCTGTTGTCCGGGTTAATTTTTACCAGCATATCGTCGGTAATATTGGCGCAATCGCCAGGCAGCGAAGTGGTAATTTGCAAAGTCAATTTTACCTGTCCGGCTCTGCGGTCGGCCGCACTTGGGGTGTATACCGGCTGTTGCGCATGGCTGTCAGAGAATCTACCTGTACCGCTGGTAGTCCACGTTAAGGTATTATAAGTACCGGTAACCGAGCCTTGCGGGATAACGTTGTCATTGGCACAAATCACCTGGTCGGGGCCGGCTATCACGGTTGGGGCCTCTTTAAAGGTGATGTGCTGCACGTTTGACGTGATTACGCCGCAATCGTTAGTATGCTTAACGGTCACCTCGTAAGTGCCAAAGTCGGGGAATTTGATTTTAGGGTATTTACTGTTAGCTGTTGTACCACCCTCGAAGGTAGCAGCGGCAATACCGTTTTGACCGGTCACCGTCCATACGTAAGTATCCGGACGCTCTGTCACGGTACCAAATAAATAGGTTTTGGTCGCGCTGTTAGCAACGGTATCGAACGACAAGCTTTGCCCTTTACCGCACAAGTTAAAATCTGCCGAAAGTTGTGCAATCGGTTTGGCGGTAACGATAATTTCTTTAACATCGCTTTTAAAGTCACCGCAAGGGGTATTAACAATGCTCAAATAAACCTGGTATTTGCCCGGATTAGCAAACATAATTTGAGGGGCTACGCTGCTGGCGCTGGTGCCGTTGGCAAAAGTTACACCGGCAGATGGGGTAACTGTCCATTTGTAGGTATATACATCATTACAAATATTGTCTAACACCGATTTGTCTAACGGGGTAACTGAACCTGAACCGATACATTGTGCAGCAGGCATAATAAAATCAGGCTTAGGTTTATCCTGAACACATACAGTAAAAGTGGCGTTACTTGGGGGACAATCGCTCTGGGTGTTTTCCAGTTCAATAGTTACGGTGTGCTGGCCTTTGGTGGTAAAAGTCCAGGCAAAGTTTTCGTTCAGGCGTTTGCCTACCGCTTGTACCACACCATCTACATACCAGGTGTAAGAGGCATCATTAAACTGGCAGCCGTTGTTGGCGTTACTTGGTGTAGCTGTTTGGCCCGGGTCCGAGGTGTTGATGAAGGTAGCTTCGGTATTTAAACAAATCTTTTCGGGACCGGTTAGGCTGTTTTTGGGCGGTAATAAAATGGTCTGGTTGGTGATAATCGTATTCGGGTTATCGGCCGTTGCCGGTGGCGGACAAAACGGGTTAGACAAGCTGAATTTAACCGTAAATTGGTTAGTAACATTACCTTGCTCATTACGGGCACCACAAGATGATTGGTTATAATTATGTTTTAATTTACCTAATAAAGCTCTGATTTGCGGGTAAGTATACACCTGGGAACTGCCATCACCCCATGATACGGTGTAAAGGTTACCAGGGTAGTTACGCTGTATACCGGCCTGCGAGTTAATATCAACGTTGTAGCTTACCTCGGCCTGGCCATTAATTAAACATTTGGCGCCGGAGTTTTGCGCACCAAATATGATGTTAACAATGTTGTTGTTAAGCAGATAGGCTTTTGTACCTATAATACCGCTGCTGTTTACAGCTTTGACCAGCACGCTAAATGACGAAGTGCTGAGCGTAGGCGTTTGACTTACATTGCTCAGCGTAATGGTGCCGCCTTCCGGCTGTTGGGTCATGTCGTTAAACAGAGTGGCGGTTACGGTATGGTTGGTGATTAGTGGACTGGTTAAAGTAATACGGTTTCCCTCGCGGCCCACGCAGGGGCCAAACACTTCGGCTGATGAACTGGATGTACTGCTCGAGCTGGCTTTGGCATCCACACCCGTATTTAAAGTAACCGTAAACGGATTAGACACCGCACTGATAGCTGCTGGGCTGGTTGACTGTACGCGCAAACGGTAACCCGTTCCCGCAGGAGTACCACCCGGTATAAAACCGTTTACAAAACCTGTAAAGTGGCCTACGTAAGAACCAATTAGCGTAGCCCCGGCAAAATTACCGTTAGCATCCGATAGGTATAAATCAAAACGGTTGTTGGGTGATAGCTGGACCGCAGTTTCGTCGACCGTGATGGGTGCCGTAATGCTTGAGCCCTGGCCGTAAGGGCCTGCGTCAACGGTTCGGATGGTGATGGTTTGCGCGTTTAGTATCTGGGCACAAACAAGTACCCAAAAAACAACCATCCCTAAGTAAACAACAAATCTGGTAAAAAATCTAATCATTAAACACTCCCCGATAAGTAACCGGCCTTTTACCAGGCAACGGTTAACGTCGTTTTACGGGAAGTGTACAGAAAGGTTTAACGGGCTGTAATTTTTTTAATCTTTAAATAATATAGTTTTCAGGGCTGAAGATAATTTATTAAAGCGCGTGTTTTCTTTGATTGCGGAATCAATATTAATGGAAAGAATAAATTATTAATTGGCTAAATTTCTTTATCCGAAAAACAAGTAGCCCACCAAAATGGCTGCCACTACACCCGCCAAATCTGCAATTAAGCCGGCTGGAATGGCATAGCGGGTTTTTTTAATCCCGACAGAACCAAAGTAAAGTGCAACGATATAAAAGGTAGTGTCGGCCGAGCCCTGGAAAATACAAGCCAAACGGCCCACAAAACTATCAGGTCCGAAAGTTTTCATCGAATCGAGCATCATTGCTTTTGCGCCCGAACCACTTAATGGTTTCATCAAGGCTACGGGTAAGGCATCAGTAAAACGCGTGTCTACATTAAAATGTCCGAACAGCCATTTAAAGCCGTCTACAAAATAAGTTAAAGCGCCCGAACTTCTGAAAACGCTGATGGCAGCCAGCATGGCTACCAAGTAGGGGATAATTTTAATCGACGTTTCGAAACCGCCTTTAGCGCCTTCAATAAAAGATTCGAATACATTAACTTTTTTATATAACCCACCCAAGATGAAAATGATAGGGATGCTGAACAACAACAGGTTACTGCTTACTTTAGATACTTCGCTGATTTGGTTTTTGGTTAATACTGCAGAGAAGTACCAAACCAATAATCCTATAAAAGTGGTGAGCCCGCCCAGCCAGGCAATTACCACACCGTTCAGCAAGTTAATACGCTGTTTAATAGCCACCACAATCAGGCCTACTACAGTAGCTACATAAGTAGCGATAATGCACGGAATAAATACATCAGTAGGGTCTTTTGCATGTAGAATAGCCCGCTGAGCTATGATGCTGATAGGCAATAAAGTTAACCCCGATGTGTGCAGCACCAAAAACATAATCTGCGCATTGGAGGCCGTATCTTTGTCGGGGTTAAGCTCCTGCAAACTGCCCATGGCCTTTAATCCCAGTGGGGTAGCGGCGTTATCTAATCCCAATAAATTAGCCGAAAAATTCATCATCATCTGACCCGTAGCCGGATGGTTTTTGGGTACTTCCGGAAATAATCTGTTAAAAAATGGCCCTACAATGCGCGATAATAAATTGATGGCCCCAGCTTTTTCGCCAATGTTCATGATGCCTAACCAAAAAGCCATCGTACCAATCAGCGGCAACGCAATGCTCATAACTGATGTTTGGGTAGAATCAAATAGTCCCTCCACCAGCAACTGAAAGGCTTCGGTATCGCCCAGAAAAATAAGCTTGGCTAACGTGATAAAAAAGGCAATAACAAATAAGCCTATCCAGATATAATTTAGGGCCATAATGAGCTATAAAGGGAGCAAAAGTTAATTGTAAGTTGTGATGTTTTTGTCGGATACGATGCGGATGTCGTAATCTTTTTTGATAGGGTTGAAAGGCACTTTATCAATAATCTGCTCATAAACGTTGCCTAAATCTCTTACCCGGTAATTGGTAATGCCCGATATATCTTCTTTACTGATGAGGTAAGGGGCAATAGAGTTGTTGACCAGATTTAACTGTTGCAATTCATCTGTGGCTATATAAATATAAATGCGGCGGCCGTCCATGCGTATCTCTACGTCAGACGTGCTATTGTCGGGTAAGTCGAGATGATATTTTTGATTACCCTGCTTTTTGGTTTTTACCGCGGTGTAACCTTTAGAAATCATGAAGTCGTTTGATTTTTGCAGGTTATTGTTGATGATATATACAAAATCATCGTAAGCCAGCAGTTTTTGTTGTGCATGGCCGGTAAACGCAGCTAAGCATAAAGCCCCGAGCAGTAAAACTTTGTTCATCCAAATGTTTAGTGAGAGTCTAAAACTATCATTTTTATACGGCGCAAACAAAACTTTCGGTTCAAAATAATAATTTAGCCTTTCATAATTGTTAAAACTATGCCTACCATAAATTTATCACGCGTAAGCGGCGATTACGGTTTTGAAGCCAACGATGAGTATGGTCACACCATAAAAATGGACACCAGTGCCGAAAGCGGCGGCCAGAATTTTGGCGTACGCCCCATGCAAATGTTATTGATGGGACTGGGCGGCTGCTCGGCTATTGATGTCATCAGCATCCTAAAAAAGCAACGCCAGGAAGTGCTGGACTACCGCATGAAAATTAGCGGCGACCGCGAGCCGGGCGTAGAGCCATCGTTATGGCAAAACATTACTATTGAATTTCATTTAAAAGGAAATATTGACGAGGACAAGGCTAAAAGGGCAGTGGAGTTGTCGATAGGTAAATATTGTTCGGTAGCAGCTACTTTAGAAAAAGCCGGCGCCGAGTTAAACTGGCAGGTGTTTATACACCCTGCTGATGCTACACTTTCTTAAAAAACGTTACACTATGTCAGATCAGGAATTGCACCCGCTAACCAAAGCGGTGCGTACTCGTTCGCCTAAAACACTGCAGAACGAACATTCTACACCATTATATTTAACCAGCAGCTTCACCTTTGA
>CAXYKR010000015.1:0-9250 GCA_964277815.1 uncultured Mucilaginibacter sp.
GCCTTTGTCTGACCCGATGGACAAAGATTTTAATTATGCCGAAGAATTTAAAACGCTTGACCTGGAAGCCGTTAAATCAGATTTACATGCGCTGATGACTGATTCGCAAGACTGGTGGCCGGCCGACTTTGGTCATTACGGCGGCTTGTTTGTGCGTATGGCCTGGCATAGTGCGGGTACTTACCGCGTTACTGATGGTCGTGGTGGTGCTGGCGCAGGTTTACAGCGTTTTGCGCCATTGAATAGCTGGCCTGATAACGTTAGCTTAGATAAAGCCCGCAGGTTATTGTGGCCTATCAAACACAAATACGGTCGTAAACTATCATGGGCCGATTTAATTATATTAACCGGTAACGTTGCGCTCGAGTCAATGGGCTTTAAAACTTTTGGCTTTGCCGGTGGCCGTGCCGATGCCTGGGAGGCTGATGAATCAGTTTACTGGGGCTCAGAAAAAACCTGGCTGGGCGGCGATGTACGTTATGCGAATGGTTCTGATGGTGTGGTTGAAAATCATGGTGTGTTAGTATCTGACGATGATGCGGATGGCAAAATCCACTCACGCAACCTGGAAAAACCGCTGGCTGCCGTACAGATGGGTTTAATTTATGTAAACCCCGAAGGCCCGGACGGTAACCCCGACCCGCTGATGTCTGCCAAAGATATCCGCGATACGTTTGGCCGTATGGCGATGAATGACGAAGAAACCGTGGCACTGATTGCCGGTGGACACACTTTTGGTAAAACACACGGCGCCTCAACAGCAGACCACGTGGGTAAAGAGCCAGAAGCTGCCGATATGGAATTACAAGGCTTTGGCTGGCACAACAGCTTTGGCTCAGGTAAAGGTGCTGATACCATTACCAGTGGTTTAGAAGTAACCTGGACTACCACACCAACGCAATGGAGCAATAACTACTTTGAAAACTTATTTGGTTTTGAGTGGGAGCTGACCAAAAGCCCGGGTGGTGCACACCAGTGGGTGGCTAAAGATGCTGGTGAGATTATTCCTGATGCTTACGATAGCAATAAAAAGCATCGTCCAACCATGCTGACTACCGATTTGGCATTGCGAGTTGACCCTGCTTACGAGAAAATTTCTCGTCGCTTTTTAGAAGACGTTGACGCCTTTGCCGATGCTTTTGCCCGTGCCTGGTTCAAATTAACTCACCGCGATATGGGGCCACGCGCGCTATATTTAGGTCCTGACGTTCCGCAAGAGGAATTACTATGGCAGGATATTATTCCAGCAGTTGACCATGCCTTAGTGGATGACGCTGACGTAGCAGCTCTAAAATCAAAAATCTTAGCCTCTGGCTTAAGTGTTTCTGAACTGGTATCTACGGCCTGGGCTTCTGCGTCAACTTTCCGTGGTACTGATAAACGTGGTGGCGCCAATGGTGCCCGTATTCGCCTGGCACCTTTACGTTACTGGAACGTGAACAACCCGGAACAGTTACAGAAAGTATTAGGTGTGCTCGAAGGTATTCAGAACGATTTCAACGGTGCGCAAACCGGCGGCAAAAAAGTATCACTGGCCGACCTGATTGTACTGGCGGGTAATGCTGGTATTGAAAAAGCCGCGCAGGATGCCGGTCAATCTGTTAACGTGCCGTTCCGTGCCGGTAGAATGGATGCCTCACAAGAGCAAACAGATGTTGAATCATTCAGCTACCTGGAGCCAATGGCCGACGGTTTCCGTAGCTACCGCAAATCGGGCGTTCGTGTATCAACCGAAGAATTGCTGGTGGATAAAGCACATTTACTGACGCTAACTGCGCCTGAATTAACTGTATTGATGGGGGGCTTAAAATCTATCAATATCAACTTTGATGGTTCTGCTCATGGTGTATTAACCGAGCGTCCTGGACAGTTAAGCAACGATTTCTTTGTGAATTTGCTGGATAT
Organism: uncultured Mucilaginibacter sp.; assembly: GCA_964277815.1. Taxonomy (GTDB): domain Bacteria; phylum Bacteroidota; class Bacteroidia; order Sphingobacteriales; family Sphingobacteriaceae; genus Mucilaginibacter. Next base: position 1,906 of record CAXYKR010000015.1, read on the forward strand.
GAACACTGCCTGGAAAGCAACATCAGCCGATAAGGAGTTATATCAGGGCAGCGACCGCAAAACCGGCGAAGCTAAATGGACTGCAACTCGTGCTGATTTGGTATTTGGTTCACATGCCGAGTTAAGAGCCATTGCCGAAGTTTACGGTAGTGCCGATGGTCAGCAAAAGTTTGTAAAAGACTTTGTTGCCGCCTGGGATAAAGTAATGAACCTGGACAGATTTGAATAATCGAATCCGGTTTTAAATATCCGAAAGGGGCTGAGTCGTTGATTCAGCCCCTTTTGCGTTTTATATATATTAAAAATACCTGTAGAGCACTTGGAGATAATCCGGCCGGTTGGTTTTTACGAAAGTGATATCGCGGCATTGATTAAAACGTACAAAATCTTGGAGTGCTTCGGCTAATTGATTTAGTCGGCGGTCATCTAAAGCCACTTCTTCAAAATGCAGGTTATGTACCAATAGATTTTTGTTTTTACGGTCGGCTTTGGTATCCATTCGGGCTATAAAGGTATCGCCCGCCAGTATGGGCAACGAGAAATAGCCATACTTCCTGTTAGGCGCCGGTACAAAGCACTCCAGTTGGTAATCAAACTTAAAAAAGTCTCTCAACCGATGCCTGAACACATTTAACACATCAAAAGGCGAGAGGATGAATACTTCACCTGATAATTTTATTTCCGTTGTTTGATTGGCAAGCATATAAAGCGGCTGACTTTTCAACCCTTCAACGCTTACCCGTCTCAACTCGCCCTCGAACAGCATTTGTTCCAATTCGGTTTTCACAAGGTTGTTTTTTACAAAGCGTGCCCGCCACAACATTTCTTTGGCCGATGCAATACCTAATGACCCCAATGTGCGGCGTATTACATAACGTGCATACTCGTGCGCAGTGGGCGGGGTAAGGTCTGTATCGGGCGGTACCAGGTTTAAGGGCAAGTCATAAATCTTTTTGAAACCTTTTGTGCGGGTAATCATCAGTTTTCCGTCCAGGTACAGGCGCTCGAGCGCTACTTTGGCCGGTCGCCAATCCCACCAGCCGGTACTGGCCTGTTGCCGGTCTTGTTCAAAATCGCTGACTGTAAGCGGCCCCTCACGCTCTATCCGGTCAAGCACTTGCTTCATCAATGTCTTTTCGGCAGGTGTAAGTGGCTTGCGGTTCAGCGCAAAGCTTTCTTTTAGGGGTAACGAAAAACGGAAATCGTGCATGGGCAGGTAGCCGGCCTCCGATACAAAAAACTCAAAAATACGGCCGTCATCCACCAGGTCGTCCAGCCACTGGGGTTCATAATCCTGAACGCGGGCCGCTAAGGCCTGGTGGTGAGCCCGTTCTACTATGTAGTTGGTATCTAACTGTACAAAACCTAAGTGGTCAATCATTTGATATACCGCCTCGGGACCGGTGCCAAACTGCCCGCGATGGGCGAGTCCGGCCGCGTTCAAAATAATTCGTCGGGCTTGTTGTGCAGAAAGCTGTAACTCTTCCATATCGCAAAATAAAGATTATTTAGCGGTATAGAAGTACGCGCAAAGGGCATTAAGATGCTAAATGAAGGTTAGATGGTACTGGTTAGCAAAGGCATATCCGATATTTTATCCTGAAAGACAGCGGCTGGTAATTGTACAAAAAAGGTAGTGCCGCTAATGCTGTCGCAATGAAACCAGATTTTTCCGTTTTGCGCAGCAGTATATTCTTTACATAACACCAAACCCAGGCCAACACCTTTTTCGTTGGCAGTACCCAATTGCGATGAGCCCGTTAACAAAAAGATATCATTACTTAATTTAACCGGATGGCCCAGGCCGCTGTCTTTAACCATAAGCAGGCAATTGGCACCTTCTGTCCGGGCGCTCACCATCACCCGGCCACCATCAGCCGTAAATTTAATAGCGTTGTTAACCAGGTTGCGTATTACCAGTTGTAAGAGGTCAGCGCTTCCCGTTACGTGAATATCCTGCGGAATAAACACATCCAGGGTAATGTTTTTACGGGCGGCAATGTTTTTAAAGAGCGACAACTGCGAAGCCAGGCATTGGTGTACATTAAGCGTTTTCAACTCTACATTGAGCCCGTCCATCTGGTTTTTAGACCACACGAGCACATTATTCAGCATGTCTAAAGTGCTTCGGGTAGATTGCAGCAGGCTCTGGTTAATCAACAAAGCTTCTTCTTCGTCAATATCACCATCGCTGAGCAGTTCCAAGTAGTTCTGTATATTACTCAGCGGACTGCGTAAATCGTGGGCCACAATCGAGAAAAGCTTGTTTTTTTCATCGTTAAGCACATTCAGCATTTTAGCCCGATGGTTAGCTATAAGTCTTTCGGCTTCATAGTTTTTGCGGATGATAAAATAACCTACCACCGTTACGCCGGTTACACTGAGGTAAGCCGAAGTTAAATCAAGATAACGCTCTTTGGTATTTACATAAGTGTGTGGTACCCAATCCGGGTGTACAAATTGTATCCAATGCAGTGTTGCAACCAAAAGGAGGTTAACCGGTATCCATACTTTGTACTGATTTACCGGAACGGTGGCCGTCATCAGCGTCATGGTCAGGATAAAGAAAATATCCGTAGGTCCATCCACACCCGAATTAAGAAAAAAGTTGCCCGCAAATAATAAGTTACCGGTAACACAAAAAATAAATAATGCTAACCCGGTTCTTTTTAAGAAGCGCGACAGGTAATAAGTAGTGGCAAAAATAACCAGCGAAACTGCGCTGATTAGTGATATGAGCGGTAAGTTGATATAATAATTAAACGGAATATTGTAAGCTAAGGCTACAATTGTAATCAGGCAGACGGCATGAAAAATCCGTACGTTGAGCGGAAATTCATCAATGGTGCCAATCCATTTTTTGGGGATGGCTGCAATGCCTGCCTTGGTTTTCAAAATAGTTTAATTAGGAACGTAAAAATAAGTTTTTATAATTATAAGTTGTTGGATGGCATCAGTTATTAGTTGCAATAATGTTAAATTTTTGACAGAACTGACCCTGTAAACCTCTTACGTAAACAAAGTATTATTTGTTCATTATCAGTATTTTAATAATCTATTAGTTATTAACTACCTTTCAGAATTAAACCTTTAGATAAACCAAGCATCTGATAGGATATAAACACACACTAAAAAGAGCACGATTATGAAAAAGATAGTTTTTGTTTTAGCCCTGGTTATTCCGGTTTTATTAAGTTCGGTAAATGCACAAGCGCAACGCAGAATGAGCTCGCAAGCAAAAGGCGCTATTATTGGTGGTGCCGGTGGTGCCTTACTGGGCGGACTGATTGGCCATAATTTAAAAGGTGCCCTGATTGGTGCAGCCGTAGGCGCAGGCGGTGGTTACATTGTAGGAAACGAGCACCGCAGAACGGTAGAAAGAAGACAGGCCGCTTATCGCGCCGGATATAACAATGGTTACTATACCCGTTACGAAGGCCGTCCTCGTTATAGCCGTGTATACCGCACCGCTTACCGCAGATGGTAATCATCAACAAATTATCATAAAACAAAGAAAGCTTTCGGGTAACCCGAAAGCTTTCTTTGTTTGCGGCCTTTCATGGCCGTGACTATTAATAATTACATAAAGTAATCCACATCCTGTTCGCGTTTTACGTTCGATTTTACAATCATGCGTAAGTGCTGGTCTTTGGTCATGTAAGCCGCTACCCAGTTATAAGCGGTTTTAAGTTTGTTACGGAAGTTAACCAAGCTGATTAAGTGAACAAACAACCACATTAACCAGGCTACAAAGCCGTTCATGTGCAGTGCAGGTTTTGGCAAATCGGTTACTGCCTTGTTACGGCCAATAATTGCCATCGAGCCTTTATCATGATAAGTAAACGGTTTTTGCTGACCGCCGCTTAAAGTAGCCACGATGTTCTGAGCCAAGTTAGCGCCTTGCTGTATAGCTACCTGCGCTACCTGCGGGTGTCCATTCGGGAAAGCTGCATCTGTGGTTTGCAAACAGTTATCGCCAATAGCGTAAATATTGCCCTGGCCTTGCACTTTGTTAAATGCATCTACCAGTAAGCGGTTGCCGCGGCCATAGCTTTCGGCAGGCATACCCTCAAAACGCTGAGAAGTAACACCGGCAGACCAAATCAGGTTTTTAGTTTCAATGCTTTCGCCGTCATCAAACGATACACGGTCGTTTTTAAAATCAACTACCTTTTTATTCAGTTTAATGTTTACCCCCATCGCTGTTAACGATTTGTGGGTATACTCCTGCGATTTTTTGCTCATTGGCGTTAACAATGTGGGCAAGCCATCAATCAAGTAAATATCAAACGGTAAATCGGCTAATTCAGGATAATCTTTCTTAAAAATGTTTTGGCGTAGTTCTGCCAGCATACCTGCAACCTCAACACCGGTAGGGCCACCACCTGCTACAACAATTGTAGTCAGTCTTTTGCGCTCGGCAATGTCTTTAGTTAAAGTCGCATCTTCGAGCCTTTGCAGTAAAGTGTTTTTTAAAGCAACGGCATCGTCAATGGTTTTCATGGGCAAAGCATTTTTTTCAATGTTTTGCATACCAAAGTAATTGCTAGTCGTGCCGGTAGCAATAACCAGGTTGTCATAATGAATTTCGCCGGTAGACAGCGATATTTTATTTTCTTCAGGATGGATAGACAATAATTCGCCCATCTGGAAGTTAAAGTTAGGTTGGTTCCTAAATAACCGGCGATAAGGGTAGCTGATGTTCGAGATATCTAAAAAGCCGGTTGCTACCTGGTAAAGCAGGGGAGGGAAAAAGTTGTAATTGTTACGGTCAACGAGAGTTATCTCAACGTTGTCGGATTTTTTTAAAAGTTGTTGGGCTACATTAATACCACCAAAGCCGCCGCCAACAATTACGGTTTTAATTTTTGTTCGTTCCATTTATTGATTTTTTAAATCCAGGCCAATCTCAAAATGGCTGTTACTACAGTAGCTCGGGCCATCATTAAACGTATTCTCCGGATATTTACCGATGCTCTCTTTTTATCTGTCAATATCCTGATAAGATTGACTGATACAAATATATTGATTTTATTTCATGTGTACTAATTACACTATCATGGTTACCATCCTGCTCTGGTGTTATGTCAAAATCAGTGCTTTAACGATTTAGCGGCAATCCGGATAGCATCGTTGTTGGATGATGTGTGTACGGTGTAATAACTAACCAAGCTTGCCATAAAATAAAATAACTCAGTAGCAGTAAACCGATGCTTGTATATTTGTCGGTTTACGAAGTTGAGAGATAAAAGATTTGCGTTTGCATTATGAAAGTGATTATAGCAGAAAAACCATCAGTTGCGCGCGAAATAGCCAGGGTGTTTGGGGCTAATCAAAAACGTGAGGGATATATTGAAGGCAAAGGGTATACGTTTACCTGGGCTTTCGGGCATTTGCTGCAACTGGCGCCTCCGCAAGAGTATGGCTATTATGGCTGGAGTGTACAAAACCTGCCCATGCTGCCCGCCAAATTTAAACTGGCCATCCGCAAGGTGAAAACCAAAGAAGGTATGGTAGATGATCCATCAGTTAAAAAACAACTGGATATTATTAAAGGATTGTTCGACGAGGCTACCGAAATTATTGTAGCCACGGATGCCGGGCGCGAGGGCGAACTGATTTTTCGTTATATATATTACTACTTAAAATGTAAAAAACCTTTTAAGCGCTTATGGATATCGTCGCAAACTGATGCTGCCATTAAAGACGGGTTTAAAAACCTGAAACCCGGCACAGATTACGATACTTTATTCAACTCAGCACATTGCCGTTCGCAGTCTGACTGGCTGGTAGGTATGAATGCCACCCAGGCATTAAGTTTAGCTGCAGGGACACGTTCGGTACTTTCATTGGGCCGGGTACAAACACCTACGTTAGCCATGATTTGCTCAAGATACCTGGAGAACAAAAACTTTGTGCCCGAGTTGTATTTTCAGGTAGCTATACAGTTAGATAAAGATGGCCAGCTTTTTAGAGCAGTATCGGTAACTAACTTTAAAACGAAAGAAGAAGCTCAGGTTATATTGGATAAGGTAGAGGATGTAGCGACCGGGTTCGAAAAAGGCGGACACATACTAAACGTAGAAGCCAAACCCCGAAAAGAACCGCCGCCGTTACTGCACGATTTGAGCAGTTTACAACAGGACGCTAATAAGCGCAAAGGCTTTACGGCCGACCAAACCTTAAGCCTGTTGCAAAACCTTTATGAAAGTAAGCTGGTAACTTATCCACGTACCGGAAGCCGTTACATTGGCGATGACGTATTTGCGACCATCCCCGGCCTCATCGATAAGTTTACAACACACCCAGATTTTGGTAAGCAAGCTGGCGTTCTGTCAGGCGCGAAACTGAACAGGCGCAGCGTGAACGCCAAAAAGGTGACCGACCACCACGCCATATTACCAACCGGTGAGCCATCCGGCCAATTGGCCAAAGACCACCAGGCTATATATGAGATGGTAGTAGGCCGTATGCTGGAAGCATTTCACCAGGAGTGTATCAAGCAGATTACAAAAATTACAGTTCAGTCCGGTGCCAAATTCTCTGCAAGCGGTACAGTAATTAGCTCTGCCGGATGGCGGGCTGTATTTAACGAACCCGACGAGGAGAAAAAGGATGAAGAAAACACCTCATTGCCCAAAGTGGTAAAGGGGGAGGACTTACCGGTAACAAACAAAGCGATATTGGAGAAGCAAACCAAGCCAAAACCACTGTATAACGAGGCTTCATTATTAAAAGCTCTCGAAACCGCAGGCAAAGAAATTGACGACGAAGAATTACGTTATGCTATGAAAGATAGCGGCCTCGGAACTCCGGCTACACGGGCTGCTATTATTGAGACGTTGATAAAGCGTGATTATATCTCCCGCGAAAAGAAAAATCTGGTGCCTACCGCCAACGGCTTGATGGTGTACGAGGTAGTCAAAAATCAGCAAATTGCACAAGCCGAACTCACCGGTAACTGGGAGAAACGCCTTGAAGAAATACGTTCAGGCGCATCGGTAGCAAATTTTCAGGAAGAAATCAAAAACTACACCTGTGCTATAACGCAGGAGATGCTCAAGGCCGGCGCAAGTATTCGTAAAAAACAGCAGCAAACTGCCGTTTGATGAAAATGTTTGAGCAATTGAAAATAAAATTTGCAGATAACAAATCGTTGCTTACATTTGTAACCCCGTTCACGATGAGCGGCGTTGAAAGTTGAAAGAGCAAAGGGTGAAAAAAAAGAAAAGATTTTTCTTGACAAGAAGGAAAAGATTTCTACCTTTGCACTCCCGTTTGCAACGAGCGGGAATGAATTGAAAAGCGAAAGAGTAATCATCAGGAGGGCAAGGTGTTAAGCCGG
>CAXYKR010000016.1:0-6282 GCA_964277815.1 uncultured Mucilaginibacter sp.
ATTTGATGTGGCCATCACGGCCGCCTTTAGCCGTTACTATGGCCGTATATACTTTTTCCATGGTTTCAAAATTTAAATGTTTAACCCTCAAAAGGTGCCGAAAGTTTTAATGGCACAAGTTTTGAAATACTAAAAATATTAGTATTTTTGAATAGATATGAATGAGGAACGGATAACCGAAAAACTGAATATTTTAGCTGATGCGGCCAAATATGACGTGTCGTGTTCGTCGAGCGGTAGCAAACGTAAAAACGAAAACAAGGGGCTGGGCAATGCCAGTAATGGCATTTGCCATACTTATACCGAGGATGGCCGGTGTGTGTCGTTGCTTAAAATATTGCTGACAAACCACTGCATTTTTGATTGCGCTTATTGCGTTTCGCGCAGCAGTAACGATATTAAACGTGCGGCCTTTACTGTACAGGAAGTGGTTGACCTCACCATCAATTTTTATCGTCGTAATTATATTGAAGGACTGTTTTTAAGCTCAGGCATTTTTAAAGATGCCGACTATACCATGGAACGCCTGGTAAGGGTAGCTAAAAAGTTGCGCACCGAGCATAAGTTTAATGGCTATATCCACCTCAAATCTATTCCCGGCGCCAGTGATGAGTTGATGCGTGAAGCAGGCTTATATGCCGACCGTTTAAGTATCAACCTGGAAATACCTACCGAAGCAGGCCTTAAACTGCTGGCACCAGAAAAAAATCGGCAGGATATGATTAAGCCTATGGGCTTTTTAAACAACGAGATTATACAGCGTACCGAGGAAAAACAGCTGTTTAAAAAGGCACCTATGTTTGCCCCGGCCGGCCAAAGTACACAGATGATTATTGGCGCCACGCCCGAAACCGATCAGCAGGTTTTATACACCTCCAATTACTTTTATAAAAGCTTTAATTTAAAGCGTGTGTATTACTCGGGCTATGTGCCGGTGATTAACGACAACCGCTTGCCGGCATTGCATACCAGCGTGCCCATGGTGCGCGAAAACCGCCTTTACCAGGCCGACTGGCTGATGCGTTTTTATGGATTTAAAGTGAATGAGATTGTAGACCAGCAAAACCCTCATCTGGATTTAGATATTGACCCGAAGCTGAGCTGGAGCCTGCGTAATTTACAAGTATTCCCGATTGATATTAATACCGCCGATTTGCAGTTAATTTTACGGGTACCAGGTATTGGCGTACAATCGGCTCAAAAAATTGTAAGCGCCCGCAAATTTGGTAAGCTGGACTGGGAGCAGCTTAAAAAAATTGGCGTGGCATCAAACCGGGCTAAATATTTTATCACCTGCAACAGCCCCAGGTTCGAGCGGCGCGACTTAACCGGCAATGCCATTAAACAATATATATTAGCTCAATCGCAAAGTAAGTATCTTAAAAATTCGGTAACCCAACTTAACCTGTTTTAGCCATGACGACTTTAATTTACGACGGAACCTTTGAAGGATTATTGACGGCGGTATTTGAAATTTATGAGCACCGCCTGCAGCACATCAAAATTGAAAAAGGAGAGTGGTTGGCTACAGCGCTTTTTGAGGATGTAATTAAGGTACATACTGATGAAAAACGAGCAGGCCGTGTATTGCAGGGACTGCAAAAACGTTTGTCGGCCGGAGCCATGCAGCGCCTGTATGCCGTGCATATGGCTGGTATAGAAGGGGAGGACATCAACATTGTAGGTTACATCCGCTACGTGATAGATTCGGTGCAGAACGTAGAAGAAGATTACGGCAACCGCTACGTGCTCCGGGTAGCCGAGATGGTGCGGATGATTAGGCGCGAAAAGCATAGGATGGAAGCGTTTATTCGTTTTCAGAAACTGCAGGACGAAACATTTTACTCCGCCATTGAGCCCGATTTTAATATTCTGCCCTTATTGGGCAAGCATTTTAAAAATCGCTATACCGACCAAAAATGGATTATTTACGATATGCGGCGTAATTATGGCTTATTTTATAACCTGCATGCTATTGAGTTTATTGCACTCGATTTTTCTACCACCCGGCCCGACAATGTCATTTCTACTTATACCGAAGATGAAGGCTTATATCAAAACCTTTGGAAAAACTATTTTCATAGCGTAAATATCCCTGCCCGCAAGAATACAAAGCTGCACATGCGGCATATTCCGAAGCGATACTGGCGTTTTTTAACAGAAAAAATTTAGCTCAATTAATTTTATTTAATTGACATACAATGCTTTAAATAAAATTATAAAAAATATTTCACTTTTTACTTGACACGTATTGAGTAGCGCGCTATCTTAGGAGTATTAAGAACGACGTACATTGACAGCCTTGAGTAGCGGAAAATGAATCGGGCGAATCTTCGGAAGAGCTAAAGATCATGGGAAGACTCTAACACCATTCATAAAGCAATTGCAGACACGAAAGTTTTTGTAGCTGTTGGATGAGGTTAAAAAGGTATTATTAAAAAATAGTTTACACCGTACTTTACGGAGAACAGTGAAAATTAAACAGTAATGACCATTGCAAGGGTGATAGCTAAACCAACGCGAGTTGCGTGTAGTTAAACTAATAAAGCTGGTCGGTTAATGACATCAATCGTACTTAATGCTTTTAAAGCTGGCTATGGCTGGAGTTAGAAGTTAAGAAAACGGAAGTAGAAGCGTAAATGTGGACACTTCCGTTTTTGCTTTTTAAAGCTATTTTATCCGAATTACTCCCGGTTTAGTTTCCTCCAAAATCTAAAATTTCTACATTTACTTTTGATGGGAAAAGAGGTAAAAAGTAAACCAGCAACTGCTCAACAAAAAATATTTGTATTAGATACGTCGGTGATTTTGTATGACCACAATGCCTTCGAGAACTTTCAGGAGCACGATGTAACTATCCCGATACAGGTACTCGAAGAACTGGATAACATGAAAACCGGTAATGATACCCGCAACTTTGAGGCTCGCGGATTTATCAGGCTCATGGATAATTACTCTCAAAACCATGTATTAACAGAATGGCTGCCCCTCAACGGCAAAAACACCGGGCGGTTTAAAGTCATCGTAGATAAACGTCTGCCTGGGAGCGATGCCGAAACTATTTTTGGCAACGATAAGATTGACCACCGTATACTTAACGCTGCACTGGCACTTCAGCAAGACAATTCCGCCAAAAAAGTTGTCTTAGTATCAAAGGATATCTGCCTTCGTTTAAAGGCAAAAGCGCTTAACCTACACGCCGAAGACTACGAAACCGGCAAGGTAAAGAACCTGGAGGAACTGTACACCGGCGTTGGAGAGGTAGCTAAAGTAACCGAGAAGCTTTTAAATCAACTGAATAAAAATCCACTGCCTGTTGAGGATTTTAGGTTACCAGCACCTGCCGGCAATTTGTTTATCAAGCTGCATGGTAAAAACGGTATAGTGCCGGCCTTTTACCATCAGCAAACTGCACAGATAGAAAAGATAGCTGAGCAAACCGCTTTCAACATTTTCCCTAAGAGCATCGAGCAAACTTTTGCCTTGCATGCGCTGCTCAATCCTGAAATAAAATTGGTTACTATACAAGGGAACGCCGGTACTGGCAAAACTTTGCTGGCTTTAGCCAGTGCTTTAGAGCAGCGCAAAAATTACCGGCAAATTTTTGTGACCCGGCCTACCATACCTTTAGGTAATAAAGATATTGGTTATCTGCCTGGCGATGCCAAGTCGAAAGTTGACCCATATATGTCGCCGATTTGGGATAACCTGAAGTTTTTGAAAGACCAGTTTGCCGGCGATGAAAAGATGCAACACAAGATTGACGAGTTGGTGACTACAGATAAGATATCTATAACACCGCTGGCTTTTATTCGCGGCCGCACGCTAAGCAAAATCTTTTTTATTGTAGACGAGGCGCAGAATCTTACACCGCACGAGGTCAAGACCATCATATCTCGTGCCGGTGAGCACAGCAAAGTTATTTTCGCCGGAGACATTTACCAGATTGATACCCCTTATCTCGACGCCGAGAGTAACGGTTTGTCTTACCTGATTGATAAAGCCCGTCATCATCCGCTATATGCCCACATCACCCTGCAAAAAGGCGAACGCAGTGAATTGGCGAATTTGGCAAACGAGCTCCTATAAGAAGCGGTCAACCAATTTAGCAATATCCACCGTAATTTTATGGATAAAACCCAATTGCTCATTCAGTAACTTCTGGTCGGCCGTCAATTCAACGGCTTCGGCGCCTTCCATCATTGGTTTGTCGGGTGTAAGTTCGGGCGGTGTTCCGCCGAGCTTACGGGCGGCATCATTTAGAGAGTTGATGCTTCGCCTAACCAGCTTCAGATTTTCATGACGGGAGCGGTGCATGTCTTTCCCCGATACGCTTGAGGCCAGCGTGGCAATGTACGAAGACAAGATATGATTGAGCACCACAAAGCGGTGCACCTCTTTGCTGCGGTGCTGCTTGTTTTTAGGCTCCGAGGCCATCCGCTCAAACATAGCCGAGAGGTTGGCAGACTTGATATAAACTTCTTTACGGGCCAGCTTATATTCAGTTACATCCACCGTGATACCGCTAATGTTATCTGCAATTTTAATCAGGTAGCCGGCGTTGGCTTCCAAAACCTCATATAAACTTTGCTTAAGCTGTTCAGACTCCCACGATGGGAATACCAGGTAATTAGCGCTGAAGGCAATAACAGAGCCTATAAATGTGTCAATGATGCGCTCCTCGGCAATACCAACGTGACCAACACCTAAAAACTTAAACATGATGATAACGTAAGGCGTCATCAGCATAATGGCCACAATGTAGTTGGTACGGATAAAGCTGTAAGCACCCACCATAAACACAGCCAGAATAATAAATTGCGCCGTATTGTTATGGATAAATGTGAGCACGCCTATACCAATAATGCCGCCAACAATAGTACCCACCAAACGCTGTACGTTACGCTGTTTAGACAAGCTAAAAGCAGGCTTTAAGATAACGATGATGGTTAGAATAACCCAGTAACTATGCGAACCAAAGGCCACCTTGCGTCCGGTAATATGACTCACGATGTGCAGCAGCCCTAAACTTTTGGTTATAATAAAACCGAATAGACAAACTATGGCCACCCGCAGCGCAAACCTAAAGGTCGACGATTTAAAAGTAAGGTTGTCCAACAAAACACGCGGCGAATAATCCTGCCGGGCTACAAAACGGTCATAAGCCACCTGGTGCGGATTTTTAATCAGCCGTTGATTTTTGGCCGAACGCAGCTTATGGTACCGGTAAATATTAACAATTTTTTGGTTAAGGTCGCGCAGGTTGATCAGTACTTTTCTGAGCACCATGTTACTGCCCGTTTGTTCGGATGCACCTACCGCATCAATCTTCGCCTTTAAATCCTCGAGGTCTTTCTCAAAATTAGCTGTTGAATGATACGACGTGTTGGATAAAACAGCGTAGCCAATGCTGTCCAACTCATCACCCATGCGGTGCAGTAACCGGCCTATATCTTCGAGCACGCCTGTTTTGCCAAATTGCTCACGCATGTGATTATAGTCATAGTGCGTGGCCATAATCTGCTCAAACAAATCGACCAAATCAATAAAGGTAAGCACCAGCATCCGGCTGTAATTGGTTGACTCGCGCACCACCACCCGGCTTTTAAAAAGCATTTCGCGCAAAGCATCCTGATGCTGACTTACCAGTACCTGCTTTGAAACCAGCTTATGATAATTTTCTTCGATGTCGGTTTCCGGCAGATAGAAGTCTGCCTTGATGCGCAGAAAGTCTACAATGTCACCGATGTTCTCGCCCAAGGCTTGTTGCGCTGCCCTAAACGGACGAAGACCGAAAAACAACATACTCATCAGCATGTACCAAACGCCTCCGCTCAGCATAATCAGGCTGTTCTGTATCACCTCTGATTCCGGGATGGGCTTATCCATCGTAAAAATGAGCGCCAGCAATCCCGCCGAACCAATAGAGCCAGCGCGGGTTCCGTATACCACCAGGAAAGAAAACAAAAATGCCAGAAAGGTAACCTCGGCCCCTAAAACCCAAAGATTATAACGGGCAAAACCGGTAACTATAGCAACCAATAACATTACGGCATTACCAATGAGCATGGCGTTGCGCTTGTGCAGGGGTGGACCAGGATTGTCAATGGTAGTCATGCACGCCGCACCTAATGATAGCGTCAGCCCGGTTTGGAACATGTCCATCTGCGCAAATATGAGTGCGGGGGCCAGCAAACCGGCACTGATGCGTAACCCATCAGAAAAATACTGGCTAAAGAAAAAACTTTTTATTTCGCGGGTTTGGTCAGACATTAGTTCGCA
>CAXYKR010000017.1:0-11247 GCA_964277815.1 uncultured Mucilaginibacter sp.
TAATATATACCGGGGCGTGTTAACCGGTTACAACGAAGCTTTTATTATTGATGGTAAAAAGAAAGGTGAATTGATTGCCGCAGACCCGAAAAGCGCAGAAATTATACGACCCATTTTACGCGGCAGGGATATAAAAAAGTATGGTCATGACTTCTCTGATTTATAGTTGATAAACACTCATAATGGAATCAAAGAAAAAGGCATTAAACCTATAAATATTGAAGATTATCCTGCCGTCAAGTTGCATCTTGACCGGTATTATTCAGAGATACAAAAACGACTTGATAAAGGTACAACTCCTTACAATTTGAGGAACTGTGCTTATATGGACGATTTTTCTAAACAGAAAATCGTATGGGGTGAGATATCCGATAAAGCTAACTTTTCTTTAGATAGTAATCGTCTTTTTATCAATAACAAGTGTTATTTACTCACTGGTGATAAGTTGGAGTATTTAGTTTGTTTTTTAAACTCGCCCTTATCTGAATACCTTTTTTCAAAAATTGGTACGACAACTGGTGTAGGTACTGCTCAGTGGTCGAAATTTACAATTGAACAACTTCATGTTCCTTTTGTAACTAAGGATCAGGAAGATGAGTTTTTAAAGCTTTTAGAGAAACGCATAGACAATCCTTTAATTTATGGCGTTATAAATCAAAGGATTTATGAGGTCTGCGGTTTATCGGTGGAAGAAATAGAATTCATTGAATCTCAATAAATCCTATCTCTTCTCGTTCATCTTTTGATAAATTATACAGGTCGAAGATCATGTTATCTATCTCAATGACTAAATTTGATATATCCATCCCTTGCCCTAATTGTTCATTTATTTGCTCTAACTTGATTTTGAATGTTTGATTCAAAAAACCGTCTACGACAATTACGGGAATCTCCTGCAAAAATATTTTCCTTAGCTCTCTCGTTCCACCTTGTAGCTCTGGAAAATTATTTAAGAAGCAATATTTAAATAGAGATGAGTTGAAAAACGCCGCAAGAAATTCTAAATGACTACCTGTAATCATAAAGGATTTATCGTTTTGCATGAAACCTTCAGAATCCAAATGAAATGGAAGGAATTTTGTCATGTTCGGATAGATTATTTTTGGTCTAAAAAAATCGTCCCTATAATTTGATCCCCATCGCTGTAACGCATACCATTCATAACGAATTCCAGTCTCTGCTTTATTACGGTTTTGAAGCTGTAATTTATAATGTGACAAATGCTCATAAATAGCTGGATATGAATCTTTAAACGCCTCTTCAGCCACTATTGAAGCTCCGGTAATAGTAGGGTCTTCGTGCAAAGGAAAATGCCACGGTATGTACAATAACCATAAGTCGGCATAATCGTAGCTGTAACGCTTAATATCACGCCCTCTTAATATCGGTCGTATAATTTCTGCGCTTTTCGGGTCTGCGGCAATCAATTCACCTTTCTTTTTACCATCAATAATAAAAGCTTCGTTGTAACCGGTTAACACGCCCCGGTATATATTAATATCCCAATCTTTCAAGGGTGTTCCCACCCGCTCAATTTTGGCTTTGATGCGTTGCTCAATGGGACTTAATATCACCCAGCTATCAGCGGTAACAAAACTGCTTTCGGCACTCTGCTGACTAATAAAACCGCTCGTTTACCCTGCTATAAAAATTGCATAGGTTTATTTTATGCACATTTGGTTTAATTTATTCAGTTTTTAATCCCTTAAAATTAAACTACACCACCCATGACCTACGGCTATATCCGGGTAAGTACCGACAAGCAAACTGTTGAAAACCAGCGCTACGAAATCAATTCGTTTTGCGAAAAAAATGCGCTATTAGTAGACAAATGGATTGAAGAAACCATATCGGGCGCTAAAAGCGTTGACGACCGCAAACTGGGAAAGCTCTTAAAACGCATGAAAAAAGGCGACGTACTGATTTGTTCCGAATTATCGCGCCTGGGCCGTAACCTGCTCATGATTATGGGCGTACTCAACGAGTGCATGAACCGCGACATACAGGTTTGGACCATTAAAGACAATTACCGTTTGGGCAGCGACATCAACTCCAAAGTACTGGCCTTTGCTTTCGGCTTATCGGCCGAAATTGAGCGTAACCTCATCTCGCAACGTACCAAAGAAGCGCTGGCCCGCAAACGCGCCGAAGGCGTAATTCTGGGCCGCCCCAAAGGCCGTAAATCAAGCCGCACTAAACTCACCGGTCACGAAAAGCAAATTAAAGAATTGTTAGACAAACGGGTTTCTTACAGCGCCATCAGCCGCATATTGGGCGTACACCGCCTTACCGTATCGGCCTTTGTAAAAGACCGGATTTGACATATATAAGCCCTTAAAGGCTAAATTTCAGCCGGAGGTTAGGTGTTATCACCGTAGGAGTCGGGAGGATTTACTTTTACCCGCCGTCATGCCGGCGAAGGTCGGCATCCCACGAGTAAAATTTTTCAGCCCGAGGTCGGTGTTGTCACCGACCTCCCGCCAGACAGGACGAAAATTCATTCAAGCATCACTCATTATATTACAAAAAATATTTTGTAAAGTTTATTTGACATTTGTAAAGCTTACTTTACCTTTAGACTTATAAACTTTACAATTATGAAATCAAGATTTTTATTACCTCACCGCTGGCGCTTGGCTGGCATCATTGTTTTTTTGTTTGGCTTAGGATTTTTTATTGGCGACCAGTGGTTGAACGTTGACATATTTACCTGGCATAATTTGCGTTCATTCGACTCGCAAACCCTCACGGGGCCGTCAATCAACGAAAACTTCGCCGACGAAATTAAAATGTTGCTGATTTTGTTTGGCTTATTGATGATAGCATTCAGCAAAGAGCGCGTGGAAGACGAGTACATTGCCCAGCAAAGACTGGACTCGCTGCAATGGGCTATCTACGTAAATTACACCATATATATAATTTGTATACTTACCGTTTATGGTGCCGACTTTTTCTCAGTTACTATTTACAATGTGTTTACCCCGCTTATTATCTTCATTATCCGTTTCAGGTGGATGATGTACCGGGCTTCTAAACAACAACTGGAGGTGGCATGAAAAATACACTTCGTATTGAGCGGGCTATTAAAAACATCACCCAGGGCGAACTGGCCGAACTCATCGGCGTATCCAGGCAAACCGTGAATAGTATCGAGAGCAATAAATACGTACCCTCAACAGTACTGGCCCTTAAAATTGCCCGCGTTTTTGATAAACCAGTAGAGGCTATTTTTTTGCTGGAAGACGGCGATTAACAACAAAGGCTGCTGCATTTAACGTGCGGCAGCCTTTGATTATTAGAGTAAAACTCCGGTTAATCTTCAATCACTTCTTTCAGCGTGTCGGCAAGCCATTCGGGGGCTTCTAACTGGTACAAGTGGCCAATGCCTAATGTGGTTTTGAGTTGGGTGTGTTTAGGCAGATTTGGCAGCGTGTCTTCTACTGTCATTTTAAAGGTAACGGCAGTATCATCAGTCGAGGTGATAACGGTGATAGGCAGTTGCAACTTTTTAGCTTCATCGGCAATCGAATGGTTCATGCCCTGTTCAATCCACCAGCGCCAGGCGTTGTTATCCGTCAATGACTGGGTGCCTACGGCCATCGCATACCTTTCAGTATCTAACGGCTTTATGGTTACATTCTTAACGGTAATGGCGGCCTGCTCGGCACTGGGATGGATGAGCATGCGCTGCTTTTCGTCGTCGGGCATCCGCTCTACCGACATGGGCGACGGCGCCAGCAATATCAACTGGCTGATTTTGCTTTTGTCGTTTTGCTGCTCATTAATGGCCACCTGGGCGGCAATTTTGCCGCCCATCGAATGGCCAATCAACACATAATCATCTATCTCCAGGTCCTTAACTTGTTTTTGCACGTAGGCGGCAAACCCTGCAATGGAGGATTGCTCGAGCGCGGGTGCGCCGCCAAAGCCAGGCAGGTTAATACATACACATTTGTAACGGTCGGCAAGGCCATCCAACACCCACTGCCAGCTGGTAGCGGCTCCGCCAAAATAATGCAGAAACATCAATACCTGCTCGCCCGACCCTTTCACCATAGCCTTACCGGCCGAAAATGTGTTGTTCATCCCTCCTAAATAATTAAAATGCCGACTCTACTGCGCCACCGTCTACCCGGTAGTTGCTACCATTCACGTAAGTGGCCTGCTCTGATACCAGGAAGGCAATTACTGCAGCCACCTCTTCAGGTTTACCACGACGGCCTACCGCTAAATGCGGACGGTCGTTTTTCAGGAAAAACTGAATGGCTTCTTCCTTATCGGTTCCACGCTTTTTAGCCAGTTCTTCCATCATGGCATCGGTCATCGGTGTTTCGATGTAAGCCGGCGACACGCAGTTGATGAGCAAGTTAGCGTTTGAATATGCTCTGGATAAACATTTTGACAGGTTGATTACCCCAGCTTTACAAGCGTTGTACGGGCTTTCTTCTTCGTACGGCTGGTAAGCATTTTCGGAAGCAATCAGCACGATGCGGCCCCAGCCCGATTTTTGCAGATGCGGGATAAACGCACGGCATACGCGCACGGCACCCATCAAATCGGTGTTGATGGTGTTTTGCCAATCCTCATCGGTCAGGGTTAAAAAATCGCCGGCAGCACCACGTGCACCTGCGCAGTTAACCAGGATATTGGCCGGGCCAAACTCGCTCTCTACTTTAGAGGCCAGCTCTACCACGCTATCATTCTGGTCGATGTTGGCTGCAATGGATACCACTTTTACGTCGGGATAAGCATCCCTTACTTTTTGAGCGGCCTCTTCAACGCTCTCAGCGTCTACGTCAGAAAGTACAATATGAGCGCCTTCGGCGGCTAACAGCTTTGCTGTGGCTAAGCCCAGACCCGAATCGCCGCCGGTAATTACGGCTACTTTTCCTGCAATGTTCAAATTCATAATCGTTTCTCGTATCGGTTAAATGTTACGGAAAGGCAGCCGCTCACGTTAATGTAAGATTGTACCGCAATCCCGGTCAAATCAACCCAAAAAGTATGCGTATGTTTTATTTGAGGCAGGATTAGTACAATTATGTTTAAACAAAATAGGAGTATAAGCTATAGTTACAGCTAAAACTTATTTACTTCTAAGAAAGGGACTTGTTAGAGTTGTGGGGGCCAGAGGTCGGTTGTTGGGAGATGCCTGTTATTAGGAGTCTGATGTTTGATATCTTTTGCCTGTAACTAATGGCATTCATCCAATCTAAAAAAACTTCCGCCACGATTATTGCCCGATTGTGGTTGAGGCTTGTTAATTTTACACCATATGCGTTTTGATATTATTACCGTACTGCCGGGCCTGCTCGAAAGCCCTTTCGCCCACTCGATTTTACAGCGGGCACAAAAAAAGGGAATAGCCGAAATACACGTGCATAACCTGCGCGATTACTCGACCAGCAAGCACAAAAACGTAGATGATTACCCCTACGGCGGCGGCAGTGGCATGGTGATGATGATTGAACCTTTTGCGGCTTGCATTGAAAAGCTGAAAGCCGAACGCAGCTACGACGAAATCATTTTTATGACCCCAGATGGCGTTACCCTGAACCAGGGCATTGCCAATCAGTTATCGACCCTGCAAAACGTGATTATTTTGTGCGGCCATTACAAAGGCATCGACCAGCGCATACGCGATTTATATGTAACGCGTGAACTGTCCATCGGCGACTATGTACTCTCGGGCGGCGAACTGCCGGCGGCTATTGTGGTAGATGCCGTGGTGAGGCTGATTCCGGGCGTGCTGTCTGACGAAACCTCGGCCCTGTCCGATTCTTTTCAGGGCGATTTGCTTGATGCTCCGGTGTACACCCGCCCTGCCGACTGGAACGGTCACCGCGTACCCGACATACTGCTAAGCGGCAACACCCCCGCTATCGAAAAATGGCGATTTGACCAATCGATGGAGCGGACGAAACAGCGGAGACCGGATTTGCTGGAGTAAGACCAAATGCGACCTCAAGCCCCACCCCGGCCCTCCCCTGAAGGGGAGGGAGATAAGACTCTCCTTGGTTGTATATTGTTGAAGCTTGTTGCTTGAAGATACTCATCACTTACCCGAGGCGGCATAGAAAAATACTAATCGTATTAATCCAATCGCTACACACTAAAAATAATGTTCCCTCCCCTTTGGGGAGGGTCAGGGAGGGGTGTTACTTTGTCCAAACCCTCACAAACAGCACCATTAGAAACAACATCATCCCTCCTAACCCGATGGCCAGCCAAAACAGGCCACGGCTTTTGGCCATGAGGGCTTCTTTTTGCTGTTCGGCGGCGGTTTGGGTTTGGGCCAGGATGAGTACCTGGGTGCGCAGGCTGTCTTCGATGGCGGTGCGGGTGCGGTACAGGGTATCAACCCGGAGTTTGGTTTGCTGCAGGTAGCGTGTAAAAATCACGGTGTCTTTGGCCGACGGCGGACAATTGACCGCCAGTTGAAGGGTGTCGGTTTGCAGCAGGGTGTCGCGGCCGGGTTTGAATTCCTGCTTAATGGGGAATGCCTGTGCGCAGAGCCCGGCCAGTTGCAGCGGATATAGTTTATAAAAGCGTTCGGCACGCTGCTGTTGTTTACGATAGCCGGCGCAACCCGTAAGGGTTAGCGCCAGCAGCAGGATAAGGTATGTTTTCATGATTTAGCAAAAAGTTTAAGTACGGCGTTCCAGTGCTCGATGATGAACATGATGGCCGTACCGGCGCCGCCGGCCACGGCCATATAAATGCGCTGTTTAAACATCAGGCTGCGTTGCTCTTCGGCAAAAGCTTCGAGGCGTTCCAGGCGGGCTTTGTACGAACTGTCTGAACCATACTCGTTGCCCAGCAGCGCTTCGTTCATGCGGTTGAGCGTGGTGGTAATGGTGAGCAGCTGGCGGCTTACCTCTGCCTTAAACTCCGATATGTTTTCTTTCAGCTTTTCCAATTCGGTTTGTTCTTGTCCGCTCATAACTCAGTCAGGGCGCGGTAGAAGATGCGGGCGTAACTGGCTATTTTTTCGGCACAGTCCATCCCGTTAACAATTTTGCGGGCCTGCTCCCAGTCTTCGCGGTCATCGTTAAAATAGGTTTCGAGCTTAACGCCGGTAAACATGCCGCGCGTCATGCCGGTTACAATGATGCGGCAAGAAATGTCCATCTGCAGCGCCAGTTCGGGGTGATTCAATAAATCCAACCCCAGGATGCGGCCCATATATTCATAGTTTTCGTACCAGGTAAGTTGTACCAGTCCGCGGCCATAAAACAACTTGTCGGGGAAAGCGTACGGGTTGCGGTTGCGCTTAATCATGCGGCCGTAATCATAACCCTTGCCCTGGCCATACTCCTCAATGGGTTGCATGGTTTTGGCCGTTTCGTGAAATGCCGTGGCCAGGATGTACGCCCGGTGGCGCGGATCAGTCAGGTGGTCGGTGGCGTTAAGCAGGGCTTCTATCCCATCTACCTGCGTTTGTTTTACTTTTTTGATGCCAAACAGTGGCTTGCGGATAGCCTCATAAAATAGTTTTCGGTTCATGGCTGCTCGGGGTTATATTGTTTAACCGCAAACTGGCTCAGGGCCGCCATTACGCCGCCCACGGTGGCTGCATACCCCAGGTAAGACGCTACCACCACCGGCAAACCCGGCACGGCCATCAGCGCGGCCGACAGCGTAACCAGCGATGCGCCCAGCCATTGTACTCTTTTAAAAAATAGGGGCGTATCGCTCTTCAGCCTGGCCCAAGGTCCCAACTCGTTCATTCTACACAATTATTTAAGGAAGGTGAAAAGAGGGGCTTATCAAGGCTCACAAATCACTCACAACAGCAGCCCCTCCGGAATAACACTAAGATACCAACTTGTTTAGTAAATAACAAATTTATGTAACTTTATTTACTAATTATTTTAGTAATTAGTAAATGAGCGAATGAGTGGATGAGTGAATGTTTGGCCGATGAGTGAATGCGAGATTGAGTGAATGTAAGCCAATGAGCGAATTTTGAATGAATATAACCCGACGCATCATTGTTTTGTATTCTTGTAACGACGACGTCGGGAAGGATAGCTCTTGGTTCTTGACCATATTATCTTGACTCCAAATCCTGGCTCTTTTCCGACTCTTGACGCTCTCGTCGTGTCATTTCGAGTGCTAACGAGAAATCTTGATACTTGCGATGAATGAGTGCCAGTGAGTGAATCAGAAAGTCAATTTTACATCTGGCTCTTGGTTCTCGGCTATCTCCCCGCCGCGTTGTTGCAAACATATACGCGCCATATATCCAAGACAATTGAACGCCGGACAGACTTTATAAATGAGACTTAAACGTTGGCTTAGCTTATGGAGGAGGCTTCGTGCTTCGAAGCGACGTGAAGGTAGGAGCAGATTAAAAGTAGAATTAAATTTTTTACTGATCGACAGTATCAGGATTTCTCGTTAGCACTCGAAATGACAAGTTGAGAGTTGTGGGTATAGAGCCAAGAACCAAGAGCCAAGTATAAAACTCGCTCATTCACTCACTCAAAATTCACTCATTGGCTTACATTCACTCATCCACAACTCACTCATTCGCTCATTGGCATTACACCTCTGCTGATGGTTTTTTGGCTACGAAGGTGGATAAGCAGTTAAAGCACTGGAAACGGCGGATAGGCAAAAAACCAAACACGCTTTTGACCAACCTTGTGCGTGGTATGCGATGAACGTTGGAAGATTTGCAACGGGGACAGCAAACTTTTTTTGTTGTAACCATAAAAATGGCGGATGATGTATTGCAAATATACTATTCTGCAAATCATATAAGTTAAATTTTATTATATATTAGAGTTAATTTTTTAATATTTATCAAAAAAGGCCATTCAGAACAGAGGCTTTAACGATAATTTTACATGCAGATAAAGCAAACACGACATAAAACTGCAGCTAAACGATTTAAAGCCTAACGCTCCCCCGCTTTGGTATGCTGATTTGAACCCATAATCCAAAAAAAATTATGCGAATTATAACTTTAATGGCTGATTGCGGCTCAAAGACACTTTGCAAATGATAAACTTTTTGCCCGCAATACCAATGCTTCGAAAAGATGTAAAATAGCTACACCAGCGATACCCTTTGACACCTATACTCTAACTCAGAATATCTATAATTAGATGCTATTAACCGCTATGAAATTTTAAATAAATGATTAATTAAATATTTTCGTTGTAAGATTTTCAAAAATTGTACTTTTACAACTAAATGATTTAAAACATCATTTGGGTTTGACGAATACTACGCTGCTAAAAATTTACGCTTTATGAGGCCTTGCCACTTTCGTTGGCGTGTGTCGGCACGGCTCTATGTTATCAGCGCCTGTAGTCATCATCAAATGTTTTTTCATGTCAGATGCTTTGCCGGTTTTCCGGTTTTCTTAATGTTCAGCTATTTCGTCAACAATTTGACTACACGTCATTCAACCCTAAAGCCGTGTTTTAATTAAACTTTATCATGAGTAAAAGACTTGTTGAATTAGATTCGTTGCGCGGGCTTGCTGCTTTAGCCGTGGTATGTTTTCATTTTTCGGAAGTGACCGCTCTCTTCCCTTTTTTCTTGCCGTTTTCTACCGCGGTCGATTTATTTTTTATGATAAGTGGCTTTGTTATATTTTTAAGTATCGACAAAACTGCAACCTGGAAAGAATTTGTATTTAAACGTTTTCAGCGGCTTTATCCCACGACCTCAGTATCGTTACCGGCACGTTTTACTCTTATTCAATCAATTACCTTTATTTTCTGACAAATCTCATTTTGCTACTGTTTTTTAGTGAATTGCTTTTAGCGCCGAAAACAATTATGTACATGAACAGGTATTTTAAAGCCTCAACTATAGAAAACTATGATAAAATACGATTATTTTTAAAGGCTTTCTCGTTAAAATAATCTTCTCAATAATAATTATTTTAACTGTAGAGTTTTGAAAAATTTCCTGCGGGTTAGCGCACTTTGAAGACCGTATAGCTTGAAGAAATTTGCTGATTTGCGATTTAATGCGCGGTAAATGCAATAATTTTCAGATAGGATTTAGGTGGCTATTAATTGTTCAACCTTTACAGTGTTCAGTCGACAAGGATTAGATGACTTTACATTAAAAACAAATTCCCATTGTCATAGAACGAAAATTCAATTTATGATTTGCAAATTGCAATAAAAAAAGGCGATAGTTTTAATTAATTTAGCAATAAAAATTGCAAGCTTTTATCACGATGCTAAAAACAAGAAGGATTGACGAAAATCTTGAAAGCCTAAGAGGCTTTGCCGCTTTGATTGTTGTCTTCCAGCATATTATTTACTTCCCTCAACTCATTGATAAAAGTTATCAGCCGTCGGGTATGAAAGCTTTTGAGCCCCCCGCGCATAGTGCCGTGCTCATTTTTTTTATGCTGTCAGGGTATGTCATTGGTTTATCTCAATCGAAAAGACTTGTTGGCAATGACATACTGGTATATCTGAAAAAGAGATTTTTAAGAATATACCCGATTTATGTTGTGGCTGTTGCAGTTTCATTAATTATGATGGATAGAAGTTTCACAATTACGTCTGTCATCGCTCATCTGACGTTTACGCAGAATATCTTTGCTGAACCATTCAAATCCAATGGGCCATTATGGTCGCTTAACTACGAAATTTTTTATTATTTGATTTTTATAGGCGTATCCTTTTTCAACATACGTGCTTTGACTTGTGTAATTGCAGGCCTTGCGATTGGCCTAACCAGCTTATATCTCCATACTAATAATCTAATAGCAGCTTACGCTTTTGGATTTAGTTTCTGGGCGACTGGTCTGTATGTTGCCAGAAACATTAAGACCGAAGCTTATTCACCAAATCTTTTGGCAGGGTTTCTGTTTATTCTTTCTATACAAGAGATCATGAATTTCCTAAATCAATATGTTGATCAAGTAATAAAATTTATGCATATAACTGCATTCGGCACCTCCGCGTACTGGTCTCAATTAGGGCTTAATTTTTATGAGCTTAAGTATTTGCCGGTCTGCTTTTGCATTCTCATTTATTTTACCGGTAAAACATTCAGGTATAGAAATGGTGTTTTGATAGGCTTAAACTTCGTTGCTTTATTTTCTGTTTCTCTTTATTACAAGCGCTATGGTATAGTTTACAATAACATGTGGGTCGGCTTCATGTATTATTTACTTTCTCTCGTAGCTTACGCAACAAATTTTAAAATTAAAGTCTTACAAAAAGTCTGGACATGGCTCGGTAGTATATCTTACGGACTTTACAT
>CAXYKR010000018.1:0-3625 GCA_964277815.1 uncultured Mucilaginibacter sp.
TGCGTCTCTGCGGCTATTAAGGCAAAGTTTATTTGTTGGGCTATATGTCATAAAACTAATCGAAAAAATAGTATAAAATTTTACCAAACAAAACTTAAAAGTACGGGTTTGTAGTATTTTAAGTTACCTTTGTTTATCCTTTTCGCTGCTAATCCACTCTGCCTTCAAGCCCATAATCCTTCTATAAAAAAGGTATCGCATGGCTATGCCATCAATTTTGCAAACGCCGCCGGTGTTTACAACTCTCTCCTGAAATCAAACACAAATATTTCTACTTCAAATTTATGGGTAAACATTTACTACTATTTATGCTCGTATTGCTATCGGGCTACCAACTACGTGCGCAAACCCGAACGGTAAGCGGCACGGTTACTGAGGCCGGCACCAAAGCTATACTTTCGGGTGTGTCGATATTACTTAAAGGAACGCGCACCGGCACTATAACAGACAAAGAGGGTCATTACAGCATTAACGTTCCGTCCTCATCAGCCGTCTTGGTTTTTTCTCAAACCGGCATGCAACCAACAGAAGCTAATGTAGGTAACCAGGCGATTATCAATGTGCAGCTAAGTACTGATAATACGCAACTGCAGGAAGTAATTGTAAACGCCATTGGCATTGAGCAGCAACGCGACAAATTTGCTTCATCGGTATCTACCGTAAAAGGTAAAAACGTGGTGCAAAGCGGCGAAACCAGCCTTTTGCAGGGATTAAGCGGCAAAGTATCAGGCTTGCTCATCACCCGCAACAGCGGCGACCCGGGTGCCGGGGCTTACATCCAGATACGCGGTCAAAACACGATTAATGGTAGTGCGCAGCCTTTGTTTATTGTGGATGGTATGCCGGTGAGCAACTCGAGCGATAATATCGGGGCTGCAGCAGCTAATGGTATTGTGCAGCAGTCGCGTATTGGCGATATCAGTCCGGATGAGATTGAGAGTGTAGAGGTCTTGAAGGGAGCATCAGCAGCGGCGCTATGGGGCACCCGTGCTGCTAATGGTGTAATTATCATCAAAACCAAAAAGGGGAAAAATACGGATGGTAAACTTAATATCACTTATAAATCAACCGTATCGTTTGATAGGGTAAATAAGATGCACCCGCTGCAAACCACTTACGGCGAAGGTTCGGGTGGGTTTTACCGGCAGGGCGATAAGCTGAGCTTTGGGGATTTGATTTCGGCCCGCCGTGGTGGTGCCGATACTTACATCACCAACCCTTCGGCCGCTGGTTATCAGGGTTATGTTACCTTCCCCGATGGTTCAGTCAGGTATGCCATTGCCTCTGGTGATGCCAGTAACCCACACGGTGGAAAAAACTCCATGGATGTTTTTGACCATAATCGGGACGTATTTCAAACCGGGCACTTTTTTGATAATAATATCAGTTTAAGCGGCGGCGATAGCCGGTCGACGTTTTTGGTGAGCTATGGTAATCTTACCCAGGATGGTGTTGTGCAGGCTTTCAGTCGTTATGTGCGCAACAATGCACGGGTAAATGCATCAACCCGGTTTAACAATTGGTTGAAAGCTTCGACTAACGTGGGCTATATTAAAATACATTCGCTTCGAAACCAGGAAGGCGACAACGTTGATGGTATACTGTTGGGCGCCACCAGAACACCGCCTGATTTTAATAACGCATACTACACCGGAATTTATACCAGCACTACCGGCGAGGTATTTAACGATGCGCACGTATCATACCGTAACCCGTTGGGGAAAGATTTGGGTACCATCTACTCAAACCCGGTATGGAACATCAATAACAATCGCAACAGTAGTGACGTTGACCGTATCATTGGGGTGTTAGAGTTGGTAGCCACTCCGGTATCCTGGCTTAATATTACCGGCCGTACCGGCATTGATAATTTTACGGACGACCGTACCGAACGCTTTGCCCGTAACTCGGCCCTGTTTTTAAACGGCTACCTGTCTAAAAATTTACTGACCGAAAAACAGTTTAACACCGATGTATTTGCCAATGCCAACGGCTCATTAAATGATAATTGGAAGGGCTCAGTTATTTTAGGGGTAAACTACAATAACAGGCGCCGTACTACCCGTTCGGATGCCATTACCAACCTCATTGTGCCTACTGCACCCGATATTTTAACCAATGCCTTAAATTCAAATTTGGTTGCGGGTAACAGTACGTCATTATTACGTACCTATGCTTACTATTTGCAAACCGATATTGAGGCATACAATATGTTTTACCTGACTTTATCGGGCCGTAACGAAAGTGCCTCCACTTTTGGTAAGCAAACCAGCAATAGTTTCTTTTTTCCATCGGCTGCACTGGCGTGGCAAATCACCAAATTAAAGGCGTTGAGCGACAATTCTTTTTTAAACTTTGCCAAGCTACGCGTAGGCTGGGGGCAGGTAGGTATACAGCCGCAACCTTATCAAAATTTAACAACGTTTAGTCCTGCGGTTTATAGTGATGTCTTTACCCGTGGTCTTTCATCTACCAGTGCCTTGTATGGCGGTGGTTATAGCCGCAGTTTGGTGGAAGGTAACGATTACTTGCGCCCTGAGCGCAAAACGGAAACTGAACTAGGGTTAGATACGCGATTCTTGAATAACAGAATCAATGTATCGGCTACGGTATACACCAATAAAACCAAAGACGTTATTTTATCATTAGGTGTGCCTAACGAAATCGGGTATACGGTACGTAACACCAATGCCGCGGTTTTATCAAATAAAGGTATTGAGATAGATGCCGGCGGCGATATTCTGTCTTCCAGTACTTTCCGGTGGAATGTGTCCGGAAATTTTGCAGCCAACCGCAGCAAGGTAAACTCGCTGGCGGGTGCATCAGTGTATACGCTGCCCGATAGCTTTATTCAAAACTCATCATTAATTCCGGGACAGCCATTTGGCGTTTTTTATTCTACCGACTTTTTGAAGGATGCTGCCGGAAAATATATTTTAGATAAAAATGGCTTTCCGCAGGCCGGTATCAGCAATGAGGTCATTGGGAATCCTAATCCTAAATGGCAAGGCGGCTTAAGCACCACATTATCGTACAAAAGCTTGTCGCTTTTTGTACTGTTCAGCCGCGTAGCCGGTAATGATTTCTTTAACGGTACCCGCGGTTCGCTTTACAGTATTGGTACTCATGCCGACCAGGGCCAAACTGTTATAGCGCCTGCCGGTGGATTAAGAGATGTAAACGGTACTTTAATACCTGCCGGAACAGCTTTTCAGGGTCAAATTGTAGATTTTGGTGCCGGTCCGGTTGCAATTAACCAGGCATGGTGGCAGGGCAGGGGTTCGGCCAGCAATACAGCATCCTACAAACAATTTGTAGAAGATGCCAGCGCTACCCGCTTGCGCGAAGTGACGCTGACTTATACCCTTAACAACGCCGCCTTTAAACGTTTTACACACTTAGCTGCGGTTGATTTCAGTGTTACCGGCCGCAACCTGGTGTTATGGACCAAATACCGGGGAACTGACCCTGAGCTTAACGTAACCGGCGCCGGACTGGCCCGCGGGCAGGATTGGTTTACTAATCCTAATACACGTTCATTCTTGTTTTCAATTCAAATCAGGTATTAATGCTTTTTAGGCAGCCTATAAAATATTCGTTCATGAAAAAGTTTTCTCTCGCTCTG
>CAXYKR010000019.1:0-24976 GCA_964277815.1 uncultured Mucilaginibacter sp.
TGGTAACCGGTCTAATATCATCCCTGAGCAGGTAACGATGATGGGCACTTTAAGGGCTTTAAGTGCCGATGACGAAAAGATGCTGATTGACCGCGTCAAAACTATTGCCACCAAAACAGCAGAAGCGGCCGGAGCCACTGCCGAGGTAAAAATTCCGTTTAGTGTACGTTACCCGGTTACCTACAACGACCCGAAACTGACCGAAAAGATGCTACCTACCCTGCAAGCGACGGCAGGCACGGCCAATGTGTTGTTGCGCCCCGCCGTTACCGGTGCCGAAGATTTCAGCTTTTTCCAGGAAAAGGTTCCGGGACTATTTATTTTTTTAGGTGGTATGCCCAAAAGCCAGGACCCGCTTAAAACCGCAGCCCACCATACACCCGACTTTTATATTGATGAAAGCGGCTTTAGCTTAGGTGTGAAGGCGTTGTGTAACCTAACTTTAGATTATATGGCCGGTAAGGGTAAGTAACTCACATTGATAAATACCCCTCCGTCCACTAAGGACGAGAAACACCAGCACATCATGTATAAGTATACAGTCCCTATAGCTTTAATAATAGTATTGTTTGTTTCTTTTAAAGAGCAGCATAATACCATTCAATATGATGAAATAAAAGGCATGGAGTTAATTAAAGGTGGAATGTTTATTATGGGTATAGATAGCAATCGTCTTAAAAGCTACACTACACTGTTTAATGTAACTCCGGATATTATCAGCCAGGAGTATCCGCATGTCAAAGTGAGCATAGCATCTTATTACCTTGATAAATATGAAGTTTCTAATGCTCAATATAAGACCTTTATTGAAGCCAACCCTCAGTGGTCAAAGCACAACATCCCGGATAGTTTACACGATGGTAATTACTTGAAGGAGTGGACAGGCAACAATTATCCGAAAGGTCAAGCAAACTACCCGGTAGTATATGTGAGCTGGCATGCTGCGTTAGCATATGCCATTTGGCAGGGCAAACGCTTACCAACCGAAGCAGAATGGGAATATGCAGCAAATAATGACTCATACGCGCCGCTCTTTCCGTGGGGCAATCAGTTACCTAACCCTAAAAAGCAAAATTTCATCAATTCAAATATTGGGCATCCGGTTCAGGTAAATCAGTATAAGAGTAACGACTACGGAATTTACCACTTGGCAGATAATGTTTCGGAATTTGTAACAGACCAATGGCAGCAAGACAAGTATGCCGAAATGAATGACGTTACAGGAAAGAAATATACATCCCATAGCGAGCCCAATAGCATTGTTGTTAAAGGCGGAAACTATAACAGTCCGTCCGCTGAGTTACGCACCACATACCGTCATAAACATAACCGAACTGAATGCAGCGGGCTAATTGGGTTTAGATGTGCAAAATCTACCAGCAAATTAAACCGACCTTAAGTAATGGATTGTTGGATTGAATAACCCCCCGACCCAGTTTTCATCCTTTTTTTCCGCATCGTAAAATCATCAGTAAACAATTTTTTAAAACGTGCTGTTGATATAAAAAAATCACGCTATGTTACTGACCACCCAACAAGCCGCCGAATGGCAGGATATTTTATTGATGAATGCCCAGGCTACACCACATTCGCCGTTAGAAGAAAGCCTGGCCGATGACGATGACGAAAGCTTTGACGATATGATGCAGGACGAAGAAGACCTGTACGAGGCTCGTAACGAGGATAACCTACTGGCTCCGGGAGATGACGACCACCTACCCGACGAAGAGTTACAATAAATCTGCAAAGGGCTGTTTAGAGTAACGAAACTGCGCTAATTAAATCATGGCGATATGATAATCGCTGAGTTGCATTTTAATTTTGCCGGTTTTGGTGTCCATGCTACGCATTTTTTTGCGGTCAATTTTGGTATCTCTACCCATGAAGTTAAGTGGGATTTTTAGCCGCTCAATGGCAAAACCAGCCTCCATGTAATCAGGCAAAATATCCGCGTTTTTAGCGTATTGCATCAGTAAGGTATAAGAACCATCTTTACGGGTATTCACTTCCGATTGCATGATGCGAACGGCTTTGGTATCCATGTATAGCGTTACCAGTACCAAATCCGATTTGCCATCCGTCGGGATGACGTTGATGACTTTGAGGTTCCGGCCGTCGCGCTTTTCCATCCCGCGGTCAACGGTAATAAAGGGGTGCTTAAATATTTCATTCAGCGAAAAATCCAGTCCCCGTTTAGGCAGCATCACAAAATCGTCCGAAGAAAAAGCCATTTTCTTTCCTTTTACATATTTAATCTGCGCCCTTTTGGTCGGCATCTTAATAAAGGGCACATCCAGGTTCAGCGTTACCGCTGCCGAAAATTGCTTTACCGAATCCATGCGCTGTTTAATACGCATTAAATCGGCATCCACTTTTTGGGCCTGTACAAATTGAGTACTCAAAAAAAACAACAGCAAAGCCAGCCTCATCATCCAATATCCTTTTTTTGAAAAGTAAAAATTCCTACCGCAGCAAATGCCACGATGTATAATATCAATAAGGCGTTGTTCACGCCGATTTTTAACCAGTCTGTTTCGTAATAAAAAAGCTGCTGCCAGGTATCAATCAGCTTAGGGAAAAACACATTGTTCAATCCTGCTAAGCCGAAATCGGCCTTTAACAGTAAATTAGTCACTATTAAAAACAGCGCAGCGGCAATCCAGGTTTTGGCAGCTTCTTTAATAAATACAGCCAGGGTAATGCTCACTACACTATAAAACACCATGGCTATAGCTCCGGAAGCAAATGCCCAGCAAATACGCCTGAATGCTTCTTTAGCTTCAAAAAAATTAAGCGTACCAATGTATACCACCAAATCACCAGTACCAAAAACGGTATAGGCCAGGGCAAAGGTGCTTAGCATCATAAATGCAATCACAAATATGGTAAACACCATGGCCGTAATATATTTTGCCCCAATAAACTGCCACTTTTTTACCGCCTGCAGCATTACCGCCTGTACGGTGCCATCTTTATACTCGTCCGTCATCAACCCCGAGGTTATAATCATGAGGATGAGCGGCACATTGAACCACAATGAGTTAAGTACGATGTACATAATGAGGTTACCGTTCAGCAACGTACCCTCAAAGTAAAACGACTGCCGCAGGTTGTTGAGCAGTAAATCGAGTATGGCACTGCCCTGATAATAGGCCGTAATGAAAATCAACAACTCAATCAGCAATATGGCGCCTAAAGCATAATAGGTTTTGCTTTGCTTCAGTATTTTTAGCAGCTCGGCTTGTAGTAATCGCCTCATGCAATAGGAGTTTTAACCAGCTCTTCTAACGAAAGCTCGGGTGTGCAGGATGTGACCTGTATCCCTTCGGCCAGTAATTCATTTAATAAACCCGGTATTTCTCCGGCATTGCAGGTTACCTTGGCATCATTAATTCCCATTTTTGCCCGGTATTTTTGCAACACCTTTGATGTGGCAATATTTTGCGCCGTAATGCTGAAGTTGTGGATGTGATTATTAATCAATTGCCCAGTAGTACCGGCATTCACAATTTTACCGCCATCCATCACGTACAAATAATGACAACATTTGCTCAACTCGCCCATTAAATGCGATGAAAGCAGGATAGCGATATTGTCTTTCTCGGCTAAATCGGTAATCAATCCAATCAATGAAGATACACCTGTAGGGTCGAGGCCCGAAAACGGCTCATCAAGCACCAGGTATTCCGGCTCATTCAGTAAGGCAATGGCAATGCCCAGACGCTGCTTCATACCCATCGAAAAATTACGCACCGGGTCTTTACGATTGAGTGGCAATCCTACTTTAGTCAAATACTGGTTTAGCGAAGCTACATCGGCAGGTGCGCCTTGTATGCCCGCAAAAATTTTAAGGTTGTCGTGCGCACTTAAATATGGGTACAAGCCGGGCCGTTCAATAATGCCACCAATAGGTTTGCTACGTGCAGAACTTACCTCAACCGTACCGGTATCGGGCTTTACCAAGCCACACAAAATACGGAACAGCGTAGTTTTGCCAGCACCGTTATGCCCTAACAGTCCGCATATTTGACCGGGTTGCATCCGGATAGATACGTTATCTAATGCTTTGCCTGATGTATAAGATTTACTCAGGTTGTTTCCAGTAAGCATTATAGGAGTTTTGAAGATTAAGTTGGCGGTAGTTAAACTTGGGCTCGTAGTATTTTTCCATAAACGTACGCGACCAGAAATATTTGCGGAACAGAAACAACGGGTCTTTTACCATAAAATGCGGCACAAAGTGGTACCACTTAATTCCTAAACGGCGGTAGTACAGCTGCACTTCTTCTTCCATTCCTAACTCACGTGCAGCCACTAAAAAAGCGATGCGCTGGCATTTGGAGCCTTGATATAATCGTGCAATTTTAGGCGTAAAACCATGCACAAAAAGGTAGTCTTTAATGCGTTTGTAATTCTGAAAGCGCGACCAGGCATCCATGATTACCAAAAAGATGTGGCTGAAAGCAAAAAGCATACTGCCAAACCAGAACAGGCTGAAGATTATGGCCTCTTCTTCATAGTTTTGTTTGAATTTGTGGTAGTAAAACAGCGACTCCAGTACAAACAGCATAGATGAATAATACAGCATGCAGCCCACATTCCAGAAAGACACCGCATATAACGGTTGTTTAGGCAGCGTACGTGTTTTAATCATTTTGTAAATAACGGCAATATGTTAAGCAATAACGCTTATTACACAAAACGCAATATAATTAGTTTTAAATAAATCCCCCAAAAGTGGTGACTACTTAAAAACCAGCTACTATAAATACTAACAACCGGTGGTTTTAACCCAGTATTTCGCGGATATCATCGGCCGAAAGTGACTTAATGAAACTTTCTTCGGTAGTGATGAGCGAGCGGGCTACACTCAGTTTGCGCTGTTGCAGGGCCAGTATTTTCTCTTCGACGGTGTCTTTGGTAATAAACTTATAGATAAATACATTTTTGGTTTGCCCGATGCGGTGGGTACGGTCTATAGCCTGTTGCTCAACGGCAGGGTTCCACCATGGGTCGAGGATAAACACATAATCAGCCTCGGTTAAGTTAAGGCCAACGCCTCCTGCTTTTATCGAAATTAAAAACACCTGTGTTTTGGCATCCTGCTGAAAGCGCTTAACCACCTCGCCCCTGTTTTGGGTACTGCCATCCAAATAAGTGTACTTGATGTTCTGCTTGTCAAAATACTGCCGGTAAATATTGAGCTGTTTGACAAACTGCGAAAAGATGAGCACTTTATGGTTGCCCTCCAGTACGTTGGCCAGCGTATGCACCACGTCTTCAAATTTGCCCGAATCACCCTCGTAACTTTCGTCAATCATTGACGGGTGGTTGGCAATCTGGCGTAGTTTAATCAGGCCTTGCAATACTTGTATCTGGCTTTGGGCAAAAGTACCGTCTTCCAGGCTTTGCAATAGTTCGTTGCGGTACTCAGATTTTACTTTTTCATAAACGGCGCTTTGTTCGTCGCTCATTTTGCAGTAAAACAACTGCTCGGTTTTAGGGGGTAACTCGGTAGCCACCTGTTCTTTGGTACGGCGCAGTACAAAAGGCTTAATCAGTGCCTGTAGGCGGTGCGCTTTATCTTCGTCTTTCTTTTTTTCGATGGGCGTTACAAACTCATTTAAAAAGAACTGCTGGTTACCTAACAAGCCAGGATTAATGAACGACATCTGCGTCCATAAATCGTTCACGGTATTCTCTACGGGTGTACCGCTCAAAATCAGTTTATGACGCGATTTGAGTTGCTTAACTGCCTGGTACGATTTAGACGACGGATTTTTGATATTCTGGCTTTCATCCAGAATTACATAATCAAAAAAGAAAGCCTTGAATAAATCTACATCGATACGGCTAATGCCATACGTAGTAACTACCACATCATAGTTGCCAAACACATCCGGCGATTTGTATCTAAAGGCACCCGTATGCACCATCAGCCTTAACGTAGGCGTAAACTTAGCAGCCTCGTTCATCCAATTGTAAATAAGCGAGGTAGGCATAATAAGCAATGAGGTACTGGTGGCGCCGATGGCCTGGGCATC
Organism: uncultured Mucilaginibacter sp.; assembly: GCA_964277815.1. Taxonomy (GTDB): domain Bacteria; phylum Bacteroidota; class Bacteroidia; order Sphingobacteriales; family Sphingobacteriaceae; genus Mucilaginibacter. Next base: position 6,045 of record CAXYKR010000019.1, read on the forward strand.
TTCTTTATTTTTTTGGAGCAGGGCCAGGGTCTGTATGGTTTTACCCAAACCCATATCATCAGCCAGGCAGCCGCCAAAGTGATACTCCTTTAAAAACTGAAACCAATTATAGCCGGCCTGTTGGTAAGGGCGTAAACTACCGGCAAAATTTACCGGCGGCGCTACATCCTCCAGCTCCTCAAAATCGTTTAGTTTTTGCAGCTTGCGATTGATGGTAATGCTGGCCAGTTCACCCTCGGCCAAATCATTGATGAGGCCTATATGGTGCTTGCGCAGTTTTAAATCTTTGTTGCCCTCGGCGAAGCTGAGCAGGTTACCGTATTGTGCAAACCACTCCTGCGGTATTACCGTAATTTCGCCCGATGGCAGTACAAACTCTTTTTTATGATTGAGGATGTGGTTACGCAAATCCAGAAACGGAATCTGGTATGGCCCAAAATGCACAATAGCATGAATGTCAAACCAGTCGTTATTCTCTTTAACCTGCAAATCTATTTTACTGCTGCCAAACAAGTAGCGCTTTTGTCCTTCGGGCTGCTCAATGTCAAACCCGGCGGCTACCAGTTGGTCATGGTGCTGGTTTAGCCACTCAAAAACCGAAAAGGACTGGTCAGCTTCTTCGTTTTCCTGTTTTACTTCCAGGTTTTGGAACAACGAGGATGAGGTAGTTAACCCCATATTTTCCAGTTGCTGCAGCTTATTTTTCTCCCAGGTTACCGAGCGCCTGATGCGGTGAAAAATATAACTGTCGCCGTCGCGGTCTATCTTAACGGATATTTGCCGGCCATCACCATACGGAAACGTATAACCGGCATATTTAAAAAATAACTGTATTTGCGATGTACCGCCGGCCACATAAATGGGTTTAACAACCGGCCTGGCATCATACTTTTCGGTATTGATGGTAAAGCCTTCGGCATGTACATGATGCTTTTCGATGAGCGGTGCCACAAAGCGCTCAAAGTACGATTGCTCTGCACTGCGCGGAATGGCTATATAACGCTTGTTTAAAAAAGGAAGCAGCTTTTTGCCCTCTACATCTTTATCAAAATAGTACAAGGTATCGTCCAGCATCATCCATCCCGGATGATTGCATATAATTTCGGCTCCTTTAAACATAAACTCGATTTTCATCCCCTGGTATTTGATAGTCGGGTAATATCGAATCTCGTGGTCGTCGCGTTTAAAGTGAAACAATACCGTGGCTGGTTCGGTAGCGATGTGTAACTGCTTTTCAGCCGGATAGCCTTCCTTACTCATTAAAAACAGCTTTTTGTCGTGCATCAGGCTCAGTGCCTCGGCCATTTTCTTTTCAATCTTCGGCCTGATGACATCAAACAGTTGCTCATTAAAAACCTTGCTAAAAAACTCATAGGGCCGCACCGGTTTCTTGTAATTCTTTTTGATGATTTGCCCCTGCTCAATTTCTTCCAACAGCTTAATCAACTTTAAATCAGCCTCGCTTATGCATGAGCTGAATTCTTTGGCAGTATTAGTAAACAGGCGCTGGTGTGTGAGCGAAAACTCGCCGTTGGGGTTTAGCTGAACAATATGCGGCTCAATCAGCCACGATAAGTACTCGTGGCGGGCAAGGGCATAAATAAGCTGGCAAGGTTTGGTGCTGTCAACACGTAGCATAAATCCGGTCAAAAATTTTGGGAAGCTACATTAACAAAAATTTCAAACGTAAGCAGAATTTGCAGCAATAAAAAGCCAAAAACCTAAAATGTTAAAAATTAATAGAATGTTAATTTTTGTAGCCCATGCATCACCGGCATTTGATTAGTTTTAACATCAAAAAGTTTAAATACAGCTTTAATATGAGCAACGGCACTTCTGCGGATAAATACGAGGCCCTGGTAAAATTAAGCATGGGCGATTTTAAAGCTTTTCTGTACGACTGCGACGGCACCCTGGCCGATAACATGCCTGCCCATACCGAAACTTACATCAAAGTAGCAGCCGAACAAGGCGTAGTGATTGACGGTGCCATTATAGACGAGTTTGCAGGCCTGCCCATAGTAAATGTGGTAGAAAAAATTAACGAGCATTACCAAAGCACTTTTGACCCAGAAGAGTTTAAGACACAAAAATACAAGCTGTTTTTAGAAGAATATATTGAGCACACCCAACCTATTGATTACGTGGTAAACCACTTAAAAAGCCACGTAGGATTGGTAAAAATAGCAGTAGTATCGGGCAGCAGCCGTATTGCCGTTGAGAAAACGCTGAAAATTTTAGGTATAGACCACCTGGTAGAAGTAATGGTATGCGCCGGCGAAACACCGCAGGGCAAACCCCACCCAGACCCGTTTTTAAAAGCAGCCGAACTGTTAGGCGTAGCTCCTGAAGAATGTTTAGTGTTTGAGGATGGAAATGCCGGCGTACAAGCCGCCGAAGCTGCCGGCATGCGCTGGATACGGATTGATAAACTGCAAGCCGGTTAATTACAATGCTCCCAAACGCTGCAAAGCATAAAATAACGTAGAGCAATGCAGGGCCTGGGTAATTTTATTGTCGGCGAGTAACTGCTTCACCTCCTCGATGGTGTACTCTTCTACCACAATTTCTTCCTGCTCGTCCAGGTGCTGGCCCTGTACTTTTTTGCCGCCGGTAGCCAGGTAGCAATGCGTTACATTATTTGCCGTAGAGGGGTTGGCATGCAGTTTACACAATAGCTCCAGGCTATTAAATTCATAACCCGTTTCTTCAAGCAGTTCGCGTTTCATGCCCACTATCGGTTCTTCTCCGGCCTCAATAACTCCACCGGGTATTTCGAGCGATACCACACCCGCAGCGTGGCGGTACTGCCTCACCATAATAATTTTATTATCGTCGGTAAGCGCTACGGCATTGGCCCAATCCGGGTATTCTAACACGTAATAGGCCGGCACAATACGCCCGTCGGGCATCTGGCATTTGTCGGTACGTAAGGTAGCCCAGGGGCCTTTATAAATATATTCGGAGGATAGTACTTGCCACTTTAAATCAGGCGCCATGTTGTTTGAGGTATTGCTGTATCACCTGCCGTTTGCTAATGTTTTCGAACAACTGCATATGATGCTCTTGCTCAAGCAGGTCTAGCAAAGTTATTGTTTTTTGCAGTTTGTTGAGGGTTAAATCATCATTAACTAAAGGCTCTGCACTGTAATATAGCAACTGCGCCAGGGTATTTATTTTGGCTGCACTAAATTGTTTTTGATGCAGCCATTGTAAAAATTGATCGTTATTAAAAGCCAGTAATTCTGCTTCTTTTACATCATACTCATCATCAAGTACGCCATTGTATGCTTGGCGCACGTCCTCAGGTTTAGCGCCGGCTGCTTTAAGGCCAAGCAATTTAGCAATAGCTTGGGCCAGCCGCTGGGTTTCGTTCAAAAAATAGTCTCTGCGGTACATTATTTAAATTAATTTACCAGCTGCCGGAGCTGCCGCCACCACCAGAACTACCACCACCAAAGCCGCCGAAGCCACCGCCGCCGCCCCAATCGCTGCCACCTGAAGAGCCTCCCCAACCACTACCTCTGCTACCGCCGCCACCTAACATGTTACCGGACAAAAACCACCAAAACGGACTGGCACCGCCACGGCCACCAATAATCTGGCCGCCACCACCGCCACCTCCCCTATTTTTGATGATAAGGATAATAACGATAACAATAATAGCAATAATTAAACCTGAGCCGGCTCCGCCACCGTCGCGCTTACGCCGGGTGCGCTGGTTATTGGCATCTTGCGGGTCGGCCTTAAATTCGCCTTTGGTATATTTGATGATGTCATCAGTAGCCAGGTCGAGGCCTTTGTAATAATCACCGGCCCTAAAGTTGGGCTTTATATCCTGCTGAATGATTTGCTGCGTTGCCGCATCGGTTAAACTTCCCTCTACGCCATATCCGGTTTGTATGGTTACCTTACGGTCGTTAATAGCCGCCAGCACCAGTACGCCATTGTTTTTACCTTTTTGGCCAATACCCCAGTTACGGATAAGCAAAGCGCCATACTCACTGATGTCGTAATCGCCTACCGATTTAATAAGCACTACGGCTACCTGCGTTGACGTTGAATCATTAAACGCAACCAACTTGTTTTCCAGCTTTTGCTTATCATCCGTCGAAAGCGTATTGGTGTAGTCAGTAACCAGCGTATTGGAACGTGGCGGGAATTGCTGTCCGAAACTTGTGAGTGTCGTTAATACGACGGTAAGCAAAAACAGTATCTTTTTCAGCATCATAAATTCGTCAGTTAATCGCCATCCATAAAGGCAATATCGTCCGATAACTCGTTGGCATCGCCTGCTTGGTGCGGAAAGTATTGCTTAAGCTGCCGGCCGGCACGGTCAATACCGGTAACAATGCCCTGGATGATATCACCCTTTTTAAAGCAATCGAGCATCGCTTCTTTGGTCGAGTCCCAAAAATCGGCAGGTACTACCTGGTTGATACCAGCATCGCCGATGATAGCAAACTTGCGGTCTTGGGTAGCCAGATAAATCAAAACACCGTTACGATGTTTAGTTTTATCCATTTCGAGCTTATTAAAATAACCGGCGGCGCGGTTCAGTGGTTCTTCGGAGCAGGTATTTTCCACACAAATCCGAATCTCGCCCGATGTATTTTTTTCCGCCCGCTCAATAGCCTGCCGTATCCGCTGCTGTTCGTCCTCGTTAAAAGCCATAGTTAGTTGTTTGTTGAGTGGTTGATAAGTGAGCAGTTAATATAAGGTAATTTCAAACGGTTGAACAAATGGTTTTTTCAACCGCTTAACTACTTAACCCATCAACCACTCACCCAACATTAAAACTCTACCTTAGGAGCGTTTTTGGCGGTGGCATCGGCCTCAAAATATCCTTTAGGAGAGAAGCCAAACATTTTTGAGGTAAGGTTATTCGGGAACGTACGAATCTTGCTGTTGTAAGCCTGTACAGCGTTGTTAAAATCCAAACGGGCAACGCTGATGCGGTTTTCGGTTCCTTCTAACTGGCCTTGCAATGCCGTAAAGTTTTCATTGGCACGCAGGGTTGGATAAGCTTCTGAAGCCACCAGTAAACGGCCCAACGCAGTGCTTAACTGGCCTTGTGCCTGTTGAAACTGCTGCACGTTTTCAGGAGTCAGTTTATTAGGGTCAACCTGGATGGAGGTAGCTTTAGCGCGGGCCTCGGTTACTTCAACCAAGGTGCTTTTTTCAAAATTGGCAACGCCTTTAACGGTAGCTACCAGATTAGGTATTAAATCGGCCCGGCGCTGGTATTGGCTTTGTACCGCTCCCCATTTGGCCTTGGTATCTTCGTCTAATTGCACAATACTATTATAACCACATGAACTGAATGACATGGCTACCATAACGAACAGGATTGCGGAAAATAATTTTTTCATGTTTTTTGTCTTCGTTTTTAGATTAAAGTTGAACTTTGGTATTTAGAGTACAAATGCTGTACCGTTGTTACAGTTTTTACCTATAATGCCAATAAGGCAATTATGTTTTATCTCAGGTATCTAATACTATCTAAATTGAAAAAAATTAACCTTTCTCTAATTATATTATTAACTCAGGCACTTACAGTATCGGCGCAAAACCGGAATGCAGAGAGACTGGTGCCTTACGTAAAACCTATTATAGGCACCGAACGCATGGGGCACACCTACCCGGGTGCTACCGTACCGTTTGGCATGGTGCAGCTCAGCCCCGAAACAGATAGCGTAAGTTACGAACTGAACGGCAAATACAACCCTAAGGTTTATGAGTATTGCGCGGGCTACCAGTATGAAGATAAAACTATCACCGGCTTTAGCCATACTCATTTTAGCGGCACCGGCCACTCCGATTTAGGCGACTTTTTGGTGATGCCGATGGTAGGCACCGTGAAACTAAATCCGGGTACAGCTGATAAGCCGGGCAGCGGCTACCGTTCGCGGTTTTCGCACCAAAACGAGGTAAGCCAGGCCGGTTACTACAAAGTTAAACTGGATGATTACAATGTACAGGCCGAAATGACGGCCAGCACTCGCGTAGGCTTCCACCAATACACCTTCCCGCAATCAGACCAATCGCATATCGTGCTCGATTTAACCGCCGGCATTTATAATTACCCGGATAAAAACGTATGGACCTATGTGCATGTAGTCAACGATACGCTGGTTACCGGTTTCAGGCAAACCAATGGCTGGGCTAAAAACCGGGTGTTATATTTTGCCATGCGCTTTTCAAAACCTTTTGTAAGTCATGGCTTCCGCAACGAATCTACGCGCCAGGTGTACCGCGGCTTTTGGGGTAAGTTTAACCAAACCCGCAATTTTCCGGAAATAGCCGGTCAGCGCATCAAAGCTTACTTTGACTTTAAAACCAGTGAGGGCGAAAAGGTCAAAATCAAGATGGCGCTCTCGCCGGTAAGCATGCAGGGTGCCCTGGCCAACATGCAAGCCGAGGTACCGGGCTGGAGCTTTGAGCAAACCAAAGCCGCCGCGCAACAGCAATGGGAAAACGAACTGCATAAAATTGAAATACAAACCAACAGCCGCGCTACTAAAGAAAACTTTTATACTGCCGTATACCACACGTTAATTAACCCTACTATTTACATGGATACCGACGGGCAGTACAAAGGGCTGGACCAAAACGTACACACGGCCAAAGGTTTTACTAATTACACCACCTTTTCGTTGTGGGATACTTACCGTGCCTTGCACCCATTGTTTAATATTATTGCCCCAGAGCGTAATAACGACATGGTAAAATCGATGCTGGCGCATTATGAGCAAAGCCCGGAACACATGCTGCCGATATGGTCAAACTCGGGTAACGAAAACTGGTGCATGTCGGGCTACCACAGCGTATCGGTTATTGCCGATGCCATTGTAAAAGGCAATACTGCCGGCATTGATGTGAATAAATCACTGGAAGCTTGCGTTACCACCGCCCGCAAACGCGATTACGAAGGCATTGGCTATTATATAGATAAAGGCTACATCCCTGATGAGCGCAACGGCGTATCGGTTTCGAGTACGTTGGAGTATGCTTACGATGATTGGTGCATTGCGCAATTAGCCCAAAAATTGAACCGCCAGGATATTTACCAGGAGTTTAGCAAGCGCGCCCAAAACTACCGCAACGTATACGATAACGCCTCCGGCTTTATGCGTCCGCGATTGGAGAACGGGACATTCAGACCTAAGTTTGACCCGCTTACCACCATTGGCCAGGGTTTTATTGAAGGTAATGCCTGGAACTACACCTTGTTTGCACCACAAGACCCTAAAGGACTGATTGAGATTATGGGCGGTAACAAACGGGTGGTCCCTTACCTCGACTCATTATTTACCATGCACCTGCCCGATAAGTTTTTTGAGGAGACTGAAGACATCACCCGCGACGGCATCATTGGCAACTATGTGCACGGCAATGAGCCTTCGCACCATGTGGCCTACCTGTACAACTGGACCAACCAGCCCTGGAAAACACAGGAACGCGTGCGCATGATTTTACCTAAAATGTATAAACCTACGCCCGACGGTTTAGGCGGCAACGATGATACCGGCCAAATGAGTGCCTGGTTTATTTTTACTAACCTGGGTTTTTATCCGGTATCGCCAGGCAATGATGAGTATGCATTGGGCAGTCCGGCCATCAACGGTGCGGTAGTACATCTGCAAAACGGTAAAACATTTACGGTAACGGTAAAAAATCAGAGTGATAAAAACGTGTATGTGCAAAAGGTGCTGTTAAATGGCAAGCCGTTAAACGGCCTTTCTATCAAACACGCCGATATTATGAATGGCGGAGAGCTTACTTTTTATATGAGCAGCAAACACTCGTAAATAAACACCTGCTTCAAAACTTGAATAACAAAGCACAATGGCACATAGCTATTGTGCTTTGTTGTTTTATGAGGATGACAGAACACCCGCCAGGAAATTGTGTTAACGTAGTGGTAGATTTGCTTAGGCTGCTTATCTTGCCGGTAACATGATTTATCCTAAAAACAATCCACTTATTCATCGTTTCTTTCATCATTACATCGGGCATCTGATTAAAAGCAACTTCAAAGCTTTTAATTTTAATGCGATGGAGGCAGACAAGGATAAGTCAGTACTGTTGCTGGCCAATCATTTTGGTTGGTGGGATGGTTTTTTGTTGTACTGGCTCAATTATAAACTACTAAGAAAGAAATTTCATATCATGATTTTAGAAGATACCGTGAAACGGGTTTTCTTTCTGAAATACATGGGCGCTTTTTCGGTAGTCAAAAACTCACGGTCAATGATTGAGTCGCTTAACTACGCTTCAGAATTATTGCAAGACCCGCAAAACCTGGTGTTGGTATTCCCGCAAGCCCGGCTCTATTCTAACTTTGTTGATGATATTCATTTTGAGCGGGGTTTGCTCAAAATTATTAAACAGGCAGCCGGTAAGTTTCAGTACGTGTTTGCCGCTACTTTTATTGAGTACTTTCAGCATAAAAAGCCCACTATCAACGTTTATGTACAAAAGCATCCGGATACCGCTGCCGGAAACATTGATGAATTGAAAGATTTGTTTCAGCAGCATTATGAATCGGCCAAACTGCTTCAAACTCAAATTGTATTATAAACGTGATTATTGCATTAGCCATTATTTTCATTTTCCTGATTCTGCGCTTTGCCGTAACGCTGTTCAATTTTATATCAGACCCTAAATTGCGCCGGGTTAACCGACGTTACCACGACTTGGTATCCATCCTCATCCCTGCCCGCAATGAAGAAGCCAACATACTAACTTTGCTCCGCTCTATAGATGCGCAGGATTACCAGGACTATGAAGTCATCATTCTGGATGATGACTCTACCGACCGCACCTATACCATTTGCGAGGAGTTTGCTATCACCCGTTCACGCTTCAAGATAATAAAAGGCGAACCGTTGAAAGAAGGCTGGCTGGGTAAACCATATGCCTGCCATCAACTTGCCCAACACGCACGGGGCAGCTATATGTTATTTTTAGATGCTGATGAGCAAATATATGATGGCCTGATTAATAGTGCCGTGCATCGTATGCAGTCTAAAAAACTGGCCTTACTCAGTTTATTTACCAACCAGGAAATGCAATCGTTTGGCGAAAAGACTGTAGTGCCGCTGATGCATTACATACTGCTCAATTTATTGCCTGTCAGGCTTATTTACCTGCTCAAAAATCCGGCGTTTGCTGCGGCCAGCGGGCAATTTATGCTATTTAACGCTGCCATATACAGGCAATATCAATGGCATCGCCAGTCAAAAGACCGCGTGGTTGAGGATATTGAAATCATCAAACAGGTAAAAACAGAAAACCTACCGGCCGAAAGCCTTTTGGCTAATGGGCTCATCAGTTGCCGGATGTATACCAATTACCAGGATGCCATCAAAGGTTTCAGTAAAAACTTTTTGGCACCATTTAATTATAGCATCATCGGCTTTTTATTTTACCTGGTGCTGGTTATTGGCGGGCCATTATTCGTGATTATTACCCTTAACCTGCCCCTTATTTTGATGATGTGCGGCTTAATTTTATTGAGCCGTATTATGATTTCGCTTACTTCAGGGCAAAATGCCTGGCTAAATAGTATCTTGCATCCGTTTCAAATGTTCAATTTACTGCTTATAGGCCTGGTGGCCATTCAAAATCAGCTTACCAATAATCACACTTGGAAAGGCCGCAGGGTATGATGCCGCCCCGAAAAATCAAGATTTCTGTTGCTATCATCATCCTGTTTCATACAGTAGGACTGGTTGGTTTTTTTGTACCGGCTTTAACGCCTTTGTTTTTAAAACTTGTTCCGTTTCACTTATTGTTGATGCTGCTGGTTATTTTGGCCAACCACTACCGGCTCAATAATCGCTTTTGGGCATTTGCGCTGCTTATATTTTTCGGGGGCATTGTGGCAGAATGGATTGGCGTACACAAAAACTGGCTCTTTGGCCGGTACAATTATGGTAGTACGCTCGGGATTAAGATAGACGACATCCCGTTGATGATTGGCGTAAACTGGCTGATGCTGGTTTATGCAGCCGGGGTTATGATGCAAAGGTTCAGGCTAAAATCTATGTTGTTCCGTATTTTAATCGGGGCAGCTATATTGGTTTTGCTGGATGTACTGATTGAGCCGGTTGCCATTAAATTTGATTACTGGAGTTGGGTTGACCATACCGTTCCGTTAAAAAACTACCTCTGCTGGTTTGGAGTAAGTGCTGCCTTTTTGTGGATTTTTGAAAGCTTTAAATTTAAAACGCAAAGCATTGTAGCGCCTATTTTGTTGTTGGTGCAGTTTATATTTTTTGTTTTGCTGCAAATTAAGGCTTAAGAGCAGAGCTTTGTACTGAGGCAGGTAAGGTGTTATTATATTTTGTTGTAATTTTGGATTATGGGAGCATATCAGTTAAAGGTACAGATAGATAAAGATGCAGGCTTTTGCTTTGGCGTGGTATACGCCATTGATATGGCCGAAGAAATACTGGCCGAAGATGGCTACCTGTATTGCCTGGGCGATATTGTACACAACGATGAGGAAGTAGAACGCCTGAAAGCCAAAGGGCTTCGCATTATCGACCATGTCGACCTGCAAAACCTGTACAACGAAAAAGTGCTTATCCGTGCACACGGCGAAGCGCCGTCTACCTATCAGTTAGCGCTCGAACATAATATTACTTTGATTGATGCCTCGTGCCCGGTAGTGCTCAAGCTGCAAAACCGCATCAAAACATCGCACGATAATAAAGAAAACATTATCATTTTTGGCAAACACGGCCATGCTGAGGTGATTGGTCTGCAAGGGCAAACTAATAACGAAGCTATTGTATTTCAGGATTTGGCCGAGTTAGATACGGTAGAATTGCCGCAGCAAATTACTTTATACAGCCAGACCACTAAGAGCACCGATAAATTCTATCACATTAAAGACCAATTGATTGAACGCGGCTACGAGGTTAAGGCCAATGACACCATTTGCCGCCAGGTATCCAACCGCGACAAAGACCTGCACACTTTTGCTACCCAGTTTGATAAAATTGTATTTGTATCAGGCAAAAAATCATCAAACGGAAAGGTACTGTTCGAGGTTTGCCGTAAATATAATCCGGATACTTACTTTGTTTCGGCTGTCAATGAGCTTAATCCCGAAATGTTTTCGCCGGGCGATACCGTGGGTATTAGCGGAGCTACCTCCACCCCTATGTGGCTGATGGAACAAGTAAAAGCCGAATTAGAAAGATATTAATAAGCGGTATCGGTCAAATTTTAAACAGAATTTGATTAAGGACTCATGAGGATAAGCTAAAAAAGCGCTGAATATTCAGTGCTTTTTTAGCTTATTTGCTTTTGCATGAACCGCAAGCATTTTCTATCCGCTGTTATCCCCGCTGCCGCTGCAGTCGCTTCCTTAAAAGCGTCGGCCGCCAACGTTGTTGCTGCTAATAAAATAGCCATTCCACGATATTTAAAGCCAGGCGATACCATTGGCATTACCTGCCCGGCCGGTTATATCAAAACAGAAGCCATACAACCCGCCGTGCAACAAATGCAAAGCTGGGGCTTTAATATTAAGATAGGCCAAACCGTGGGTAAGCGCGATTTTACCATGGGCGGCACCGATGCCGAACGGCTGGCAGATTTGCAACAAATGTTGGATGACCCGAACATTAAAGCTATTATGTGCGCCCGAGGCGGTTACGGCGCTGTACATATTATAGACCAGCTGAATTTTAAGCGGTTTATGGCTAAACCAAAATGGGTGATTGGTTTTAGCGACATTACGGTGCTGCATAATCATATTCATACCAACTGCCATGTAGCCACGCTGCACAGCAAAATGTGCAACAGCTTTCCGGACAACTGGAGTTTGGCTGAGCCTATCCAGGTTGAAACTATTTTGTCTATTAAACAAGCGTTAACCGGTCCCAAAATGAGTTATGCATCTCCGGCATCCGCGTCTAATCGCCCGGGAGTGGCCACGGCACCTTTGGTTGGTGGTAATTTAAGCATATTAGCTACACTGACCGGCACCCGGTCGGATATCAACACGGATGGTAAAATCCTTTTTTTAGAAGATACCGGCGAGTATCTGTACAACATTGACCGCATGCTTTACAACCTGCAACGCAGCGGCAAGCTCAGCAAATTGGCCGGATTGGTAATAGGCGGCTTCAAGGTAAAGCCAGATGAACCTGATGACGAATTTGGTAAAACGGTGAATGAAGTGGTTTTAGACCGGGTGAAAAATTATGCCTATCCGGTTTGCTTTGACTTTCCTGTCGGGCATCAAAAAAATAACTTTGCGCTAAAATGTGGCGTTACGCATACCCTCAAGGTCACTCCAGCCGGCGGAACGCTTACTGAGGTCTGAAGTCTACACTTAAAACACCTTGCACTTTTTAATGTTAAGATTGAGTAGCTTAAACATATAAGCTATAAGCCTGTGATAAAGCAGCGCGTTTGACAAACAGATTAATGATTTTAAAGTGGGGCATATTTATCTTGCTTTTTTCGGGTATGGCCTCGTGCACACGGTGCGGGCAAAACGGCAATCATCCCTCAAAAAAGATATTTGCAGATGAACACCCATCTTTAAGTAACGATACGCCAAACGTGATGATTATCTGGGATACGGCTGCCCGAAAAATTTCGCACGATATTTATTTTGCTGAGTATGGCCGTATACACCGCTTTAATAAAGATACTTTGATATTGACCTATCACGGAGGCAGCAAAGGCAACGAATGGGACAATATTGTGATGCGCCAGAGTTATGACAACGGCAATAGCTGGCATCCGCCTAAAATTATTATACCCGATAATAACCGGCAACGGTATTACGGCTTCTCTACCCCCGAACTACAGAAACTTAAAAACGGATGGCTGTTGCTGGCATACACCGGGCGCGGTAAACCCGACGATAGCACGCATAACAATATACAGGTTACCATCAGCAAAAATGCGGGCACCACATGGAGCAAACCGTGCATCGTAGCCTCCGGTCGCTCCTGGGAACCGGCTATGATTCAGCTACCTGACGGTACTGTTGAAATGTTTTTTTCGACCGAGTTATCCAGTTCCAAAAAAGCCAGGGGCAGGCACGAGCAAAAAATTGCAATGGCCTCTTCCGGTGATAACGGCGAAAGCTGGCAGGCCCCGATTGATATTGCCTTCGGCAGTAAACGGCGCGATGGCATGGCTGCTCCATTGGTATTAAAAGATGGCATAGGCATTTTGGTAGCCTTTGAGTCTGTTTACCACCATCAATCCCCCTGCTTTATCTGGTCGTCGGTTGACGCAAAATGGCGCTATCTGGGTTTAGGGTCCGAAGGTAACGGCAGGCGTTGGTGCGGTACCGCCAATGTATGGGGAGGCGCCCCTTACATGCTCCAACTTCCTACCGGCGAAATACTCATTTCGGTCCAAGATGCCGGCGGGCGGCCAATAGAGCGTTACACGCAGTGGAAAAAGAATACCATGCTGGTATTGATAGGCAACAGCTCGGCCCAGAGCTTTTCAAACACCTCTTACCCCTGGCCTGATTTGCCCGACAATGAAGGCGCTTATTTTAACTCAATATTCTTAAAAAATGATAGCACCGTTTTGGCAGTGAGCACCTATAATTTTAAAGATAAGCACAGTGAAATCTGGTGCAAAGAAGGTCACATCAAACGCGGCATTGCTAAGCAGGAGCAGTTAGCCAAAGCACGCTGATTACTGAATCATAAATTGCTCGAAAGCTGCACTGTCACCTTTAAAGGCGTCAAAATCAACAGCGTGATTAATACCGTTAACGCGGGCCGTTTCTGAGTGCTGCCAAAACCACCAGTTGGTATTTTTACCCGCTTTGAGTTCCGCTTTGTTGTAATGCGCTATCCACAATTTATACTCCGGGAAATAATCTTCCAGGTAATCTTTGTAAAAACTTAAACCGGAATAGATAATTGGTTTGACCTGCGTTTTCGCCTCAACCTGCAGTAAAAAGTCTTTGAGCTGCTTACGCATTTCGGCCGGCGGCTTACCGTCCAGCGTTTCTATATCTACCACGGCAGGCATATCGCCGCTTTCCAGCCTTACGTTTTGCAGAAAGAAACGAGCCTGCCACAAACCACTCTTTTTGGGGCGGAAGTAGTGATAAGCCCCACATCGGATACCGGTTTTGGCAGCTTCGCGCCAGTTACGTTTAAAATAAGGGTCAACCGTCAGTAAGCCTTCAGTAGCCTTAATAAAAGCAAAGCTAATGCGTACACTATCCTCTTCCATAGCGCGTACTTTACGCCAGTCAATACGGCCTTGGGCGTAAGATACATCAATACCATGAATGTGATAACGGGTGGGTATGCGTATGCCGAAACTTTTGTACGTACGATAATGTGTTGACGCACCTATGTTAAACATCCATCGCCAAGTTGACGAAAAAAAGCCAACCACATATCCGTAATAAAAAGGCGATAACAGTATTAGTAACGCCCCGGCAATCACCGTTTTCCAGGGGAAAGCAGATGGTTGGCTTGTCTTTTTTGTAACTTTAGAAGGTGCCCGCCGCACTGCTTTAGCCACCGGTTTTAAAGGGGTTACTTTCTTTTTTGCAGGAGCGGAACTTTTAGGGGCTGGCACTTTACAAAGTTAGCACCCAAAAGTTACACTGCCAACAATCACTTTACATCGGCATCAAAAGCACTGTTTAAAATTTTGCCGTTACGCTTGGTTTGCACCCATATACGGTACTTGCCCGGCTGCGGAAAAGTGTAAGGAAAACTAATTTGATGCGCGCTATGCTCATTGCCACCAACGTTGCTGTGCTTCGTGCCAGCCATCAGTAACTGGTTACGGCCACCCTCATTCATGGCGTCCAGGCGGGCCACCATATGATTCACGCTATCGGCAAAAGCCTCAGGTGCAGGCAAATATTCAGCTACCGGCCGATGAAAAGCCATCCTGTCGAGCAGGGCTTTTTGCGACCCCATAGAGTAGCTACCCGAAGGGTGCAGATGGATATACACACTACCATCATCTTTTAGAATGACGGCGTGTGCCATCATGCCCAGGTAAGGTTCCAGCTTAGCCGGTTTACGGTTTTCGTCCAGCATTTCAAAAGTAAGCTCAGTCAACTGACCTGCCTTCAGCTCTTGTCCCGGCTTTTGTACCCACACGGCAGAGGTACCGTCCTGCAATTTGGTTTCAACGCCAGGTGCGCCGCACATAATGGCGTTTACGCTTGGACGTGTGAAGTTTTTGCTGTTGATAGCGTTAGTTACAAAATAAGTATCATCTTTATCTGCCACCCTGCCCGGGGTTGATGGGTTGCTGGCCTGGCGATAGATGGTTTCCGGGATAGTCAGCGTATCAATAATAGTTTCTGCAAAACCGCTCAGCCGGGTAATATCAGCATATATCCAATACTTACCCGCGGGTAAATCAGGTATTTGCGTAACAAAGGTTACCGAGTCGGCGCGGCGCGGATGCAGGTGGGCAAATACGTCCAGCGCATCCGCTTTTACCAGAAACATATGCATCAGCTTACCGTGGTCGGGCACCAGGTAATTCATTTTACGTATCAAATTACCTCTGCGTGTACGGCCTAGTGCATTAAGCTGGGCGGTATCAATGGTAAACTTTAACAAACCGTTCTGGGTATTCAAGGTAGATTGGGCTTGCAGCGACCTGTACAAGTACTTGTTATAACTTGCGGCAGCAGCATTCCACCAAGTATAGCCTCCCCATAGAATTAATCCCAGCACCAGCAAAGCACCGAAAGCACCTGTTACCCTACGGCGACGCATGCGTTTGGTTAACGATTCGTCGGGATTTAGCTGGCTATCGCTTACGCTCGAGCTGATGATGGTTACCATCAGTATCACCAAAAAAACAGCCATGGCAAAAAGCCCCCAGCCCAAACCAACCGGCATAGTTCTTTTAGCGGTTGATACGGCCATCACCGGAACTACCACCCTGCCTTTACCCTTCGGACCGTTAATGGTGAGCTCAATACTGGATGTACCGGTACTCATTAGCCATACTTTAATGTCAAAGCGCCCCGGTTCGGTAGCCGATGGCTCTGCAACATCCGCTTTGGGTGTACCATCTGCACCAACATACCAATAGACCGGCCGTGCACTCACCTGAATACCTTTGGCCTCGCCTTCTAAATAAACAGTTACCGCAGCAGTACCGGGTATCACGTCGGGCGGATTGATATTGGCAATTAATTTATACGGACCGGCATCGCCTTCGAAAGTTACACCGGGGCTACCCACATGTGCCCAGGCACTGATACAAAGGCAAATGAGCAAGCCAATGGAGAGGAATATCTTTTTCATGAATTGTGATGCGGCTTAACGTTTAACTGATTTCATCCAACCGCCCCAAACCAGGCCCAACCATGATGAAATGGTACCAATAGCTATAGCAATACCCAGTCCTTTAATCAAGTCGCCTGCACTCGCTACATGGTCTGGCGCAAATGCATAGCGGTATTTATAATTAGGGTCGGCACCAAAATACCAGGACGTAGTGCCGAAAAACCAGTTACGGGCGTAAGGCGTGGTCAGAAAATCACCAAAAGGCCATTGAACAGCGAATAAAATAAACAAAAAGGCAACGCTGATGAGTAAAGCTCTTAGTAACGAAAAGCTTTTTACGCGCTGATTGATGATATCGATAGCTAGCGCCGGGAAGACCAGCAACAACGGGAAATTAAAACTTTGATAATGTGTAATATGATTTTGCACCGGCCCTAATTTAGGCTCGGCCGGAAACAACGGCAATATCCAAACCATTGCGGCCATAAAAACCATGTATACCAGGGCCATATAAGTAGCGCCCCAACGTGTAGTAGATGCTTTAGACACAGCCACCATAAACAACGGGAATAACATAGCGCTTACGATATAAAATTCGCTCGTGTGCATAGACTGGCGTCCTAAATACTCAGATGCTATAGTAAATAACATCACCAGTAAAAACCCTGACGACAGCGTAAAGCACCAGGTTAAAACCTGCTTATTATAATGAGCAGCACCTCCGGTACGGTTTTGCAGCGCCATTACACTTACCATAGCACCAAACTGGATAGTAATCATCCCCAGTAGCAGCACGGTGTGCGGCGGTGAGAGTATTTGCACGTCAAGGCCGAAAGTATTGTGCCACCAGTCATCAAAAGGCGCCGAGGTAATCATGGTAAAGGCACCCCAGATACAGAACAATGCCCCCAATGAACCGTAAAAAACTTTCCAGAAACGGATGGATTCCTGCTTTTGGGCAGCGTGGCCGGCAAAGGTGAGGCGTAAAACATGGTAACCCGAAAATAGGCCTGCTGTAACTGCCCCCAGGTAAGTAGCCAAATGCGGCGGCGAAAACAAGCCGTCGCGCCCGATACTCATGTGCCAGGATATATCCCACACCAAACCTACAACGATGCTGAACGAAGCAAAAACGACAGCATAAATATAAAAAGGCAGCTCACCGGTGCTGGCAGCGGTAGTTTTAATATCGGCGGTGGCAGATGGGAAGATGATGGTATTCATAGGCTATTTAGTCAGTCTAAAGCTAACCAAATATTCATTCTCCGCAAACTATTAACCTGTAAGACTTTATAAATAATTTAAAGTATAAATATGCCCCTGTAAAGCAGGCTACCGCAGAACTTAATCGCCCAATGGTAAAGTAAACCAAAACGTACTGCCTTGGCCCGGCTCGCTGTCGGCGCCAATTTCGCCACCATGCTGCTTGATGATTTCGGCACTGATATACAAGCCTAAGCCTAAACCCGAGATGTTATAGCTGGACGACTCGACCCGGTAGTAACGGTTAAATAAGTGAGGAATTTTATCCTTGGGTATACCCGGCCCTTTGTCAATTACGGACACCTTCACCATACCGTCGCAGGGTTGGATGTGCAAAGTGATACATTCCGATTCAGGGGCATATTTTACCGCGTTGTTTACCAGGTTGGTTACTACCTGGTCAATGCGATGCTCATCAGCACAAATCTGTAATTCAGCATCACCGGTAATACTGATTTTTTGCTTACCTAAGATAGCAATAGGATTAGCACAAGCGCTTAAAAGTTGCGATAATATAAAAGGGGTTTTATTTAAATTGATTTGCGGTTGCTGCAGTCTGCTTACATTCAACAAATCCTCTATAAGCGTACTGACCCGCTGTATACTTTTGCGCGATTGCAAAATCAATTTCGGCATCATGGTTTTTGATGGGTCGTCTTTCATCTTATCCATCAATTGCAATGATGCCTTAAGGCTGGTAATGGGCGTTTTAAGTTCGTGACTGGCAATGCTTATAAAATCATCCTTTTGTTGTTGCAGGCGTTTTATCTCGTCAATATCGGTAGCTGTGCCTACCCACAAGTCAATCACGCCAAACTCATTACGTACTGGCTGTATGCGCAGTAAATGCCAACGGTATATGCCATCGGCACCTCTCTCGCGCACTTCAAATTCGCCTGGGCAATTGCTGTTTATAATAGCCCGGTAGGTATCAACACACTTTTGCCAATCATCTGGATGTATAACCTCTCTCCAGCCCAATAACTGAGTTTGTTGTGCGGTTAGTCCGGTATACTCGTACCAACGTTCGTTATAAAAAGTAACTTCGGGTTTATCATTCGTCGTCCAGGCAATTTGCGGCAGAGCATTAAGCATATTACGGTAGCGTCGCTCACTGGCAGCTAACTGAGCCGTGCGCGCCGTTACCCGTTCTTCCAGTTCATTATTCAATTGCGCCAGTTTTTCCTGCGATACTCTGAGCTCTTCAATGGTAGCCATCAATTCTTCATTGGTAGATGCCAGTTCTTCGTTGACGGCCTGCATTTCCTCATTGAGTTGATGTTCCTTTTCGCGGGCTTCTTCAATCTCTATCTTTACCCGTTCACGTTCGGAAACATTAAGAGTCATGCATTTCAGATACTGTAGCTGCCCGCTGCTATCGGTAATTGGCGC
>CAXYKR010000020.1:0-6603 GCA_964277815.1 uncultured Mucilaginibacter sp.
GGTTTATTATGCTGCAATCGCTGGCGCAAATCAGGGTGGTGCAAAACAACAATACTTCAATTGCCGAAAAGGCGCAGTCGATTGTGTCGACCACTATTCCGGTTTGGAAAAACCAGCTGACCATTGCAGTAGCCCTGCACCGGCAAAAGCAAAACGTGGAGATGCAGAAAAAGATATCTGACACTACCAACACCATTTTGCAAAAGAATGCCGAGCTACTCAAACAAAACAGTATTGATGTAGCCCGCGAAAATGAGAAAACCGTGGTATCTATTGATACATTGAAACGCACTACACAATCGCTGATTGAAACCCTGAACGAGGTAAAACAAATACACGAGCAAGGTGCACAAAACCGTAAAACCTTAAACACCGAACTGGAAAACCTGGAAACAGAGTTAAAAAAGAACGTCACTAACCGGGGCTGATAAGTATTGATGGATGAGAGAAGGGTAAGCGTTTTAAGCGAGTCGGTACGAATTTTAAGCAAGCTGCAAATTATGGCGGCTTTTTTTTAGGACGATGTGATATACAATATTTACCTGCGCAGCCAGGTGATACACCAGCTTTTTAAGCAAAACACGGAGCTTGATATTAACAAATTGGAGCTGTTTCACGTCCAGTTTACAGATACGCTTATTGATTTGCTCAAAAAGATTAAAAAGACGAACGAGAAAAACGTTACCCTTTTATTTAACGAGATTGACCTTAACCGCGATGTAATTGACCGGCTGGAGGCCGACAAGCTTACCCAGGTAGATTTTGACTTACAAAAACAGCGGCAGGCGCTCAAAATTAACACTTCGCTAAGGCGCCTGTACGAGGTATTGAGCGGCTACAGTAACGAGTATCCGTACTCTAAAAACATCAACGCGTTTAGCGCCAGGTTTTCAGCCTCGTTTTATCACGACATAACCGAGGATGTTTTGGCCCGACTTACCAGCTACACCCCTGCCGAAGTTTACGATACCACCCACGCAGTTATACAGCGCAAACTGATGGGCCAGCTTTGCAAATACGATTTTAAAACTGAGTTCTTTTGCGGCCTAAAAGCAGGCAGTTTAATTATTGAGGTATATAAGTTTACCGAAGCTGCCATCTACTTTTTGTATTATCCGTCGCGTAAGTTGTTTTTATTATGCGACGCCGCCGAGATGGAAATGATTAATGCAGCCAACAGCGCTCCGGGTGCAGATAACTCGCTGGTTTACGAACTCAAAAACAAAAACGACCAGTTGCAAAGCCGAGCAGCCCTGGTTAAAACACTTATCCCACCCGAGGTAAAGCACCTGCTGGCAGAGCATTATAAAAAAATAACAGATATCGGTTTCCTGCAAAACATCAGTAACTTTGATGCACAGGCCAACATTTTAAAAACCATGCTAAATACCGATATGATGTAACAAAACCAATATCAGCAGGGTCTTATACACACTTAAACTTTAACTATTTACAAAACTCTACAATGGATTTTATTCACAAATTATTGGGCGACGACATACAGGCAGGCTTACTGGTTATCCTGAACTTAATTGTTATCGAAAGCTTGCTATCGGTTGATAATGCCGCAGTGCTGGCCACCATGGTAATCGACCTGCCAAAAGAACAACGCAACAAAGCGTTACGTTACGGTATCATAGGCGCCTATTTTTTCCGTGGTATATGCTTATTATTAGCCTCGCAATTAGTAAAAGTTTGGTGGTTAAAACCATTGGGCGGTTTATACCTGTTGTATTTGGCGTTTGACTATTTTAAAGGCAAAGCATCGGGCGGCGACACTGAAGACGAGTCGGTTAATAAAAATGAAAGCTGGATTTATAAATCAACCGTTGGCTTATTAGGCAATTTTTGGGCTACCGTCGCACTGGTCGAAATTATGGACCTGGCCTTTTCAATCGATAACGTATTTGCCGCCGTTGCCTTCACCGACCATGTGTTTCTGATTTACACCGGCGTATTTATCGGCATCCTGGCCATGCGTTTCGTAGCGCAGGGTTTTGTGAAGCTGATGGAAAAATTCACGTTTTTAGAGACCATTGCCTTCATTGTGATTGGCGTACTGGGCATTAAATTAGCTGCCTCGGTATACACTCACTTTTACCCCCACACGCCATTGGCCGAAACTATTGACGGTGAAAAAACCGACCTTTTTGTATCATTATTTACTGTAGGAATTTTTGTTATTCCGGTGCTAACTTCACTCCTGTTTAACTTCCCAAAACGACACGATGGAGACGCAGATGTAGCCGAAAAAGCAGAAAATGTATTGAAAGACTAATAATCTTAATACTTTTTAACATTTGTGTTTTGCAAATTAATCCGTTTAACTAAACATTGCTTTTTAAAGCTACTATGTTAAATTTATATTAAGTACGTTTAAATATAACAGCACAACATTAAAAAGTGCAGCCTTTATCAAAAGCGCTGCACTTTTTGTTTTAATATGTTACAGCTTAAAAAGACTTAAGTGTCACTATTTGTAAAATATTCCTCATTTAACTGTAAATTTTGTAGCGTTAGATGCTCTTCGTTAAATTTAACCTAATAAAATAAATTCGTGTAAGCACACTATCCCCTGTTTATTAGCCGTATTTTTTCTTATACATTAAATAACATTAACTTTTAAGCCATATTAACCAGAAAACAAGCCAACTTCAACCCACCGTTAATGAAGTGTTAATATGATAATTTTCACTTAACATAGGTTTAACATGTCGAATTCAATTTTGTATAAAATTTTATTCACATGAAGAAGCTTTTACTTTTCTTATTCGTTGCACTACTGGCAAGTATTGACGCCAGCTTTGCACAGGTAACAAGTTCCGTTATAACGGGTAGGGTTACCGACGGCAAAAATGCCACTTTGCCCGGGGTAACCGTTACAGCAGTAAATACCAGCACAGGCACCCGCTACGCTGCACAAACCAACGCCGAAGGGCGCTATACCATCCCTAACGTAAACCCAGGTGGCCCTTACACCATCACCGCTACTTACGTGGGTTCAAAAAAACAAGAACAAACCGGTATCAACTTAAGCTTAGGCAGCTCTGTATTCAACTTCAGGTTAGCTGATGAGTCGACCGAATTAAAGGCCGTAGTTGTTAAAGGCAGCCAGGGTACTACCAAAACCGGCTCGAGCACCCGCGTAAGCGCAGCACAATTAAAGACTTTACCGTCTATCAGCCGCAGCTTACAAGATTTTACCCGTACTACTCCGCAAAGCAGCAATAACTCGTTTTTAGGTACCAACTTCCGTTATAATAACGTAACGCTCGACGGTGCTATCAACAACGATGCGATTGGCTTCAGCCCTTCTTTGGGTGGTCAGGGCGGTACTTCAGGTCAGCCGGGTAGCAGTACCCGTACTAACCCGGTATCTATCGACGCTATCCAGGACATTCAAGTTTACCTGGCTCCTTACGACGTTAAAATCGGTAACTTTTTGGGTGGTAGTATCAACGCGGTAACCCGCAGCGGTACAAACACCGTAACCGGTTCGGTTTATGGTTTTGGCCGTAATGCCAGCATCACCGGCCGTAACAAAGCAGGTGACAACTCTAAACTGCCATCGTCTTTCCACGAGTACCAAACCGGTTTTCGTTTAGGTTTCCCTATTATTAAAGACAAATTATTCTTCTTCACCAATGAGGAGATTACCCGCCGTCAAGACCCTGTTATTTTGGCCGCAGGTTCGGCCGATATGCCAATCATCAACCGCACCCAAGCGCAGCAAATTAGTGATTACATGCGTACAGCTTATGGTTTAGATGCAGGCAGCTTTGACAACTACAATATCTACTCACGTTCCAACAAATTCTTCAACCGTTTAGACTGGAACATCAACGATAAAAATCAGTTGTCTATCCGTAACAACACCATTACTTCGCAAGCTACCAACCTTGAGCGCGACCAGCAAAACTTCCGTTTCGGTGGTATCGACTTTAAGCAAATCAACAACCAGAACTCTACCGTTGCTGAGTTAAAAAGCCGTATCGGTGGTGGTTTATCTAACAGCTTAATCGTAGGTTACTCAAGCGTACATGATTATCGTCAGCCGCTTTCTAACCCTGCGGTTCCGCAAATCGAGATTGCATCAAATGGTGGTACTATCTTTGCCGGTACCGACCGCGAGGCCAGCATCTTCAACATGAAGCAAAAAACCTTTGAGTTTACCGACAACTTTACCATGGTTAAAGGCGACCATACGTTCACTTTCGGTACACACAACGAGTTTTATAATATTACTTACGGTTTTGTTAACTCATGGAACGGTCGTGTGGCTTACAGCAGCGTAGCCGACTTTTTAGCTAACAATCCTAACCGTGTACGTACCAACTACAACTACACTAACAACAGCCGCGATTATATTATGGATAATCCACCGGCTCAGTTTAAAGTGAATATGTTTAGCTTGTACGGACAGGATGAGATTCATATCGGCGACAACTTTAAATTAACTCCGGGCTTACGTTTTGACCTGGCCGATATGCCAAACAAACAGCCTTTGAGCGTTAAAACTACCGGTGCCCCTGTTGACCCATTGTATGGCAGCACTTACACCTATACTCAGCCAAGAAACATTACCAACAAGTTTTTAGGGCAAATTCAGATTTCACCTCGTTTAGGTTTTAACTACGACGTTAACGGCGACCAAACCTTTGTGGTACGTGGTGGTACCGGTATATTTACCGGCCGTATACCATTTGCTTGGTTAGGTTACGCTTATTACAACAACGGTGTTACTTATGGCGCTTATGACAACCGCAGCTCAGCACGCGCGTTTGTTACCGGCACCGACCCTATCCGCGATGCCTTATCTGGCAACGGCGAAGCAGGCTTTGTGCAAAAACAAGGCGTAAATGTTAACGATGCATCTGGCAGAACCCAGGTTGACTTAATTGACAACAACTTTAAAATGCCACAAGCATGGAGAAGCAGCTTAGCGTTTGATTTTAAAACTGATAACCAATGGCGCTTTACTGTAGAAGGTATCTATACTAAAGTTATCCACGACTTACAATTTAAGCACATCAACTTAGTTGATAACGCTATCTACTACCCTTACGACGTCAACAAACAACAGCCTATTTACCGTCCGGTTGCTGCCCCTACAGCTTCAAACCCTAACGCTACCACCCAAGCCATCAACCCGCTTTACTCTAACGCTTACTTGTTAACCAACACCAGCCAGGGTTACCGTTACAGCATCACCGGCCAGGTTGGCAAAACCTTCCCTATCGGTTTAGATTTATCGGCAGCATACACTTACGGTCAGTCTAAAGATATTACCAACGGTATCCGTAACTCTATGGAGTCTAACTGGCAGTTAAATCAGGCGCTTAATCCTAACAACCCAGGTTTAGCTTACTCAAACTTTGATATCCGCAGCCGTTTTGTAGGTACTGCTAACTACCGCATCGATTGGAATGGTGCACATCGCTACCTGACTAACTTCTCGTTGTTCTTTAACGCACAGTCAGGTACACCTTACTCATTAGGTTTTGTTAACACTACCATCGATGGTACTGCACAAACCGTAAGTTTGGTTTATATCCCTAAAGTTGGCGAAACTGCAAACTTCTTCGCTAACACCGCTACAGGCGCTTCACAAGCTGCTGCATTTGATGCCTACATCAACAGCAACAAATACCTGAGCAGCCGTCGTGGTAATTTTACTGAGCGTAACGGTGCCCGTACACCTTGGAACTACCAGGCCGACTTCCGTTTCTCTCAGGATTTCAACATCGTTCGTGAAGGCAAGAAAACACATACCATTACCTTTACTTACGACATCATTAACCTGACTAACTTATTGAATAAAAACTGGGGTATCCAGTACTTCTCGCCAAACACCTTCAACTCAACTTCGAGCGTAGGTTTAAAACTGGCTACAGCAGGTACTGCTACTACCAACCCTATTTATACCTTTAGCCAAGGCGACGTAACCAGCTACTCTAAAGACTTTTTTGCTTCACGCTGGCAAATGCAGTTTGGTTTACGTTACAGCTTCTAATCGGGAGCCGCAGCAGTAACCAAACGTTACAAGCTACAAAGCCGGGACACGAGAGCCATTATGGTAATCGTCCCGGCTTTTTTGTTGAATATATTTTTGATGGATAATAATGCTGCCCAAAGCCACTAACTATCCTGCTTAAGCGCCTGAAGTGCCTGGGATATCAGGCTTAACCCATCATCAGAGTAAGACAACCGGAGCGCAAAATTATGCCCGTGCGCATCCATTTTTAGTAACGATTTGCGCAGGATATTCACCATCTTCTCGGGCTCATCAATGTATTTCTTTCTGAATTCCTCAAACTGAAACTCCAGAAACACCAGGCATAGTGCATTTTCCATGGTCTGCACGTCGGCATCTACTTTGATACGCTTTTTGAGAATAATCTGACTAACCCGCTCAATCATGCCCTCGTCGTATCCGGCCTGTTTCATCAATTGGGCAGTCACTGAAGCATGATGCAACGCAAGGTCTTTTCGCCATTTCAGGTAAGATTCGCGACCGTCGGGGTAACTTTCGCGCGGTATTTCCCAGCGGCCAATGTGCTGACTGCGCGATGCCAGGAGCAATTCTTCGCTGGCCTCACGGTC
>CAXYKR010000021.1:0-5094 GCA_964277815.1 uncultured Mucilaginibacter sp.
ACGCCCGACTCCGCTTTGGGTGACCTGGGTAAAAGCCGGCCGCATTGGTATGAACGATTTCTAAAGCATTAACTGCAGAGGCGGGGCGCGGTTCTACCGCGCCTCTATTTTAACGGTAACGATTTTGTTGACCATATAGGTCCTGCGATCCTTGTCGTGTTCCAAGGGTTGCGTATTTCCCTGACTGTCGGTCGCTCTGGACATCAGTTTATATTGGCTATCGCCCGCAGGAACCTGCCAGTTGTATTCCCAAAGTCGCCAGGCGAACTTAATGTGCTTGCCTAGCAACTTTGCCGGTTTCCAGGTTACACCTTCATCGAAGCTGACCTCGACTTTGGTTATTTCATTTTCTCCGCACCAGGCCGCACCATGCACCCGGTATGTTTTACCGGCAGGGATCACTTCGCTTAGCGCTGGTCTGGCGATCTCGGCTTTTACCTGTACCTCGGTGACTGCGGTCAGAGTCGGCTGGTCATCAGTGCGTTTCCAGTAAGCGTATTCCAGGGTTTGCCAATAGCCATCAAAGGGCTTATTCACCGCGGTTATCTTGGTAAGCCACTTTACGGAAGCCATGCCATACCAGCCCGGGATGATCGCCCTCACCGGGTACCCATGCTCGGGACTAAGCTCTTTTCCGTTCATTTGATAGGCAAGGATCACCTCCGCCTGCATCGCTTTGGTAAGCGGTAAGCTCCTGGCAAAATGAATAGCGCCGGGAGACTTGGGTTCCTCCGAAACTTCACCCTTGTCTGCGCCTTCTAAAATGATCTCTACTGCGCCCGGCTTTATGCCGGCCATTTCCAATACTACAGAAAGTGGTACACCGGTCCATTCTGCATTCCCTACGGCACCCTGTTCCCACAATAAGCCTTTTACCTTTGGAGCCAGGTTGGCCCGCCCGTTTCCGGCGCACTCCAATGTTGCCATCACTTTTTTAGCGGGCAAAGCACGTAACTCATCATAGCTTAGTGTGATCTCTTTATTGACATGCCCCCCGATCCTGACCTCCCATTCTTTTGCCGTCAATCTTGGAATGGGAAAATGTGTTCGTATAAAGAACTGGTTATTGGGCGTGATCATACTGGAAAGCATCGGAAAAGGAAATTCAAAATTGACCGGCTCCTTTTCTCTGATAATCAGGCCCGGGAAGGATGGTTGGGACCCTTTATCTTCGTTACTCGCTGAAGCGATACCTGGAATGAATGCGGTTGCCATGACCGGAACCGTTCCTTTCAGAAAAGCACGTCTTCCGTTATTGCTGGTAGCATTGATTTGTTTATGGCCCATAATTGATCGGTCTTGATTGGAGTGTTAAATGAATAAGGTTTAGAAGTGTATTTTGTTTGCGTAGGTAATCCCGTATGGTTGCCAACAATTTAGCCACTTAATTGCTTAGATCATATAAATATGTCAGGCGCAGATACAAGCAAGCAAAAAATCAACCCCGGTGACCATCTGGCCAATGAACGCACCTTTTTGGCCTGGATAAGAACCAGCATAGCATTGATGGGTTTTGGCTTTGTAGTGGTAAAATTCAGTTTGTTCGTCAAGCAATTATCCCTCGTTATTACTGATAAGGTCCTCCTGCCCGGGAAGGGCTTTTCCGCAACCATCGGGATCATCCTCGTCGCTATCGGTGCCCTGATGGCTTTATTAAGCTATTTTAGATATCGACGTATTGAAAAACAATTGCTTAGAAACGCCTATTTTCCTTCGTTCGCCTTGTCGCTTTTGATGACCGTTGCGATAGTACTCGTCAGCGGGCTGCTGCTTTGGTATCTATTACCCAATACCTGATCAAACTTTCGTCTGAACAATTGCAGTAGTTTAAAGTTAATAGATCATGGGAGGCACACAATTTAATATAACAGCTACATTGGAAGGCGGATCCGAAATGCGATATAACGTAACGCACCAGGACGAGACATTTGTCGTGCAGACCGGTGCCGGAACGATCACGCTGATCAATAACGGTGATAATTCATGGAGCATTGTTAACGGCGAAATCTCGCAGGAGCTTGCCAATACTATTGGGCAGGCCATTGAAGACTACTATGATAGAAATTCTTAATAGATGTCTATTTAGTATGATAACAAGCACTTCATTTTCCCACCAGCATGTAGATCATAACCTTTAATAGTTGGTAGCTAAATTGAGACACACCTGATAGCGCACCCAATGAGGTCAGGTAGGTATTCTTAAAATTGAGTAACGCTGATTCAAAAATCTGTGTATATAGCTTCTAGCACCTTGTCATATGATCACAGCCCCCGAAAAATATTACAAAGAACTTCCGCGAAAAACAATAGCCGCCTGTGTATTGATCCCGCACAACGATCTCTATTTGATCATTAGGAAAAGATCGACTCAAAGATGGACATTACCCGGAGGCATCGTGGAATCTGGAGAAAGCCCAATGGCGGGTGCTATCCGTGAATGTCAGGAGGAAACCGGTATTATGCCAAATATTGAAGGCTTATACCATGTATATTATTCGGAGCCTGTAATAGGTGAAAAGATCAGCTATGGTGATAGCATACATCTGATATTCAAAGCTAAATCTATATCCACCGACCAGCTTGACCAAATTTGCTTCCCTGATCAGGAGGCAGATAAATATCAATGGGTAGCCTTAGATGAGGTCGCATCTTTTGTGAAAAGCAATTTAGGTAAGGCGATCCTCAGCGCTTCCTGCGGCGAGCTATATTCTGTTTGGAAAAGAACTCTGCATTCCCTGATGGAAGAAGATGTATTTTACCAGCCAAAAAATGATTATCAATAGATGATCAATAACCACAGATTATCGATCATCATAATTTGTGATATAACTTCAGCCGTTTTCACCTGTACTTTTGATGTATCAACCAACAGACAAAATGAAACAGCAAGACGAAAACAGTGAAGTGACCAAAGCTTTGGTCAAGGTATCAAAGGCCTTAATAACCGTAAGTGTTTTGTTTGCGGTTTGTATTATAGTGGTGATCGTGACATTGGTAGTACCGATTGATCATAAACCGGGTGAGGTTTCCCAACAGGTAAATGGCAGATCCGACCAGCCTGCTACCATTCCATCTACCGAAGCCTCAGCAGGTACTACGCCACGCCCTATTCCGGCTGATGCATGGAAAGCCCCTGGTGAAAATACGATTCCTGCAGGTAAAGATGGCGAGATGATCAAATATGGCAGGGAGCTGGTCGCACATACCGCCAAATATTTTGGTCCTCAAGGCAGCATCGCGAAGATAACGAACGGGATGAATTGTCAGAACTGCCACCTTGATGCCGGATCACGCCTTTTCGGTAATAATTATGCCAGCTTTATTGCCAGTTACCCAAAACTGAGCAACAGGAGTGGCCGGGTGGAGCAGCCTGAAGAACGCATCGCTGAATGCTTCGAGCGTAGTTTGGCCGGTAAAGTGCCTAACCCTTCGAGTAAAGAGATACAGGCCATGCTGGCCTATATGAAATGGATCGGTAAGGATGTGAAGAAAGGCCAGAAACTATTTGGAAATGCAACAGAAAAACTGGCATTCATGGATGAGGCAGCAGACCCGGCAAAGGGTAAGGAAGTGTTTATGATGAAATGCCAAAGTTGCCATGGTGCTAATGGCGAGGGCCTGCTGAATGCTGATAAAAAAACATACGCCAACCCGCCGTTATGGGGAAAGCACAGCTATAACGATGGTGCAGGCATGTATAGGCTGACCAATTTTGCAGGCTTTGTAAAAAATAATATGCCTTATGGCGCTTCATATCATAGTCCGCAATTAACAGATGAAGAAGCATGGAACGTTGGTGCCTTCGTTAACTCCCAGCCGCGCCCTCATAAGGATCAACGTAACGACTGGAAAGACGTGAAGAAGAAACCGATAGATTTTCCGTTCGGGCCTTATGCCGACCAGTTTAGCGAGAAACAGCATAAATACGGGCCGTTCAAACCCATTAAAGACGCTCAAAAAGAATTAACCAGTAAAAAATCATAAACAAATAGAAAACATGAAAAAGTACATCATCATTTTAGCAGCCTTTGCGCTCACCGCTTTTGCAAAAAATGTCAAAGCACAACAAACCGATCCCGCCGTCTTCACCGGCGCAACTGCAAAGCTCAAGCATTACAATGCGCTTTATATCATCAATTCCGGCGATGACAAAAAGATCAAGGGGACATTAAGAAACATCAATAATGCGCTGGAAGATCCAAGGCTGAAGGGCAAACTCCATGTTGAGCTGATCGCTTTTGGTGACGGTGTAGCTGTTTACATGAAAAGTAGTGCTTATGAGCAAAGTTTAAAGGACCTCCAGGCAAAAGGAGTGGTATTGGCACAATGTGATAATACCATTAAGGAAAGGAAGATCGATAAAGCTGACCTGTTCCCATTTATCTCTTATGTGCCGAGCGGCAACGGTGAGATCATCATCCGCCAGTACGAAGGCTGGGCCACCGTGCATCCTTAACCAGTACCCTCATTCAATTTATATAAAACATCATGAAATATCTTCAGAAAATAACATTTGCAATAACAGCAATAATAGCTTTGGGAAGCCAGGCAAAAGCACAGGATCATCGGTTCGATCCACCCTGGAATACCCCGCCTGAAAGCAAGGTGCAATTTACAGTTCCGGGAGTTGACAATGTACCCGACCTGTTCGGCGACATTAACGATCCGCAACTGGTGGTCTTCTTTGCTGGGAACCAGTTCATGTGTATCGATGACCTGATGTCCGCCTTTAAAAAACAATACCCGCAATACCAACGTGTATTTGCCGAAACCCTGCCACCGGGCATATTGGCTAAACAGATCATGGGGGGTAGTATCGTTATCGGAAATATGCGTATTACGCTTAAGCCTGATGTTTACACCGCAGGAAAAAGCCGTATCGATCAGATGCCGGAATATTTCAGCAAGACCGCACCTTATGCTTACAACCGCTTAGCTATTATGGTGCAAAAGGGCAATCCTAAAAAAGTGAAGGGTTTGAAAGACCTGGGGCGTAATGATGTGCGTGTAAGCATGCCCAATCCGGAATGGGAAGGGATCGGCAAGCGTATACAGGAAGCTTATGTAAAAGTGGGCGGTGAACCCTTAAAAAAC
>CAXYKR010000022.1:0-14660 GCA_964277815.1 uncultured Mucilaginibacter sp.
AAAATTATTCGCCGCAGTATTGGGACAACCGCACGATGTCGCCATCCAGTCTGTTGTATTATGTAGGCATCAGCAAAAAGCTTAACCACATTGAGCATCACAACCTGTTTTTTGACGAGGACTTTGAGTTGCATGCTAAAGAAATTTATACCCAACCGCAATGGCCAACCAAGCCATTGTTTTATGTATCGTGCGCCTCTAAAACAGATAGCAGCGTAGCGCCCGAGGGTTGCGAAAATTTATTCTTTTTAATGCCTTTGGCTCCAGGCCTGCAGGATAGCGAGCAAATGCGCGAAAAGTACTTTGACATTATGCTTACCCGCTTCGAAGCGGTAACCGGCGAGCAAATCCGCAACAATATCATCGTAAAGCGCAGTTACGCCATGAACGATTTTAAGGCGGATTACCATTCGTTTAAGGGTAATGCTTACGGTTTGGCCAATACATTAATGCAAACAGCCTTTTTAAAGCCGAGCATGAAAGCCAAAAAAATAAAAAACATGCTTTATACCGGCCAGTTAACTGTTCCGGGGCCAGGCGTACCTCCGGCTTTAATTTCGGGCCAGGTAGTTGCCCAAGAGGCTATCAAAATATTAGAAGGCTCTAAATCCTAACGATGTAATCCTATTGCTTGCTTATTGCTAACAAACAAAAAAGGGTTTGCCTTGTCAGCAAACCCTTTTATATATAGGTTGAGTTTTGTTTTAAAGATTAGTCCTCGTCAGCATAAATTGGCTTTTTAATGCCGTTGTCATATGCTTTCAAATTTTTCTTTAATAATTTACGGGCTACGTGAATGCGGGTTTTAACAGTGCCGATTGGAATAGTTAAGTGGTCGGCAATTTCGTGGTATTTGTGGCCTTCAAAATACATGGTGAAAGGCACGTAGTAGTCTTCTGGTAATCTGTCTAAAGCACGACGGATATCGTCCATAACAAATTTAGATTCTCCTTGGTTTTTGGTTGAACTGAAAACCAGATTGGCTGATGATATTTCTTCAGATTTAGTAACAAATGTGCTCATTTTTACAAAGCGACGGTAGTTGTTAATAAATGTGTTTTTCATGATGGTATACAACCATCCTTTTAAGTTAGTCCCTTCTTTAAATTTGTTATAGTAAGTAATTGCCTTCAACATTGTATCCTGAACAAGGTCGTTAGCATCGTCTGCGTCATGAGTGAAGTGCAGTGCGTATGAGCGTAATGAACTGGCTTGGCGCAGTACCATGGCGTTAAACTCAATCTTTGTCATTCTGTTATCTGTTAAAGTTTTGTACAGAAACATTGACAAACATGATACCGCTTTTATAGCGGTCTTGTACTTTTATTTTATAAAAACCTACTTAAATATTCTTTAAAGGAGAGAAAATGCGATTTTTTGAAACAAAACACCGTTTATTAAATCACTGTTTTTCAGTTTCTTAATAATGGTATTCTTTAACGATAAAAATTTAACTCATTAAATATGTTAAATCTTGCATTTGTTTTCGCCTGGTTGGAGTTGTATACAAATGTGTATAGTATTGTATAGAGCAGTGTAGCTTAATCAATAATATTTACTTCGCGTTCGAGCATAACGCCAAATTTTGTATACACACTGTCTATGATTTGCGACGATAAATTGTAAATCTCCTGCCCGGTAGCATTGCCATGATTTACAAGCACAAGCGCCTGATTTTTCCAGGTACCGGTATGGCCAACCACCTTTCCTTTCCAGCCGCATTGTTCAATTAGCCAGCCCGCGGCCAGTTTAACCTGGTTTTCGCCGGCAGGGTAATGCGC
The DNA here is from genome assembly GCA_964277815.1 of uncultured Mucilaginibacter sp. Lineage (GTDB taxonomy): Bacteria > Bacteroidota > Bacteroidia > Sphingobacteriales > Sphingobacteriaceae > Mucilaginibacter. The sequence goes on from CAXYKR010000022.1 coordinate 1,782, forward strand.
TATTTGCGGATACTGCTGCTGGATTGCTGAAAACTGCGATTGTGGTATCATCGGGTTTTTAAAAAAACTTCCAGAATTGCCAATGGTTGACGGGTCGGGTAGTTTAGAGACCCGGATGGCTGCCACTACCTGCGATACCTGCTTAATGGTGGGGTGCATAATGCCGCGGTTAGTCAGTTCCTGCTCGATAGCGCCATAGCTTAAGTTTAGCTTTGGGGTAAGCGACAAGCGGAACTTTACAGATGTAATAATGTATTTGCCTTTTAATTCTGATTTGAATACACTTTCGCGGTAGCCAAAGCGGCAATCTTCTTTACTGAATGTTTTAATTTGCCCGGTAGCAATCTCAAACGCACGGCAGCTTTCAAATACATCTTTAAGTTCTACACCGTAGGCCCCGATGTTTTGTATAGGGGATGCGCCAACCGAGCCCGGAATGAGGCTCAGGTTTTCCATACCTGCAAAGTTGTGGTCTACGCAATAATTTACCAGTTCGTTCCAAACCTCGCCGGCCCCCGCTTCTACAAAAACCGTATCATGGTTAATGCGATGCTCTATACCACGAATGTTCAGCCGGATAACCAAACCGTCAAAATCACTCACCAATAGCATGTTACTGCCGCCGCCCAATATCAGTCGTTCGGTTTGCTGCCATTGCGGGTCCATAAAAAGTTCAGTTAAATCCTGCTCATGGTTAATCTCTACAAAATACCGGGCCTTAGCTTCGATACCGAAGGTGTTAAAATTTTTAAGAGATACGTTTTCTTCTATTTGCAGCATGAGCTTTTGAGGTATGAACTTTAATGGGGCAAATTTCGGAATTTTATTGAGATATATCTATCAAGGTTATTCAGGCATATAAGTTTTGTATATTTGATTATGGCATCAGGTATCGATTTTACGAAGTATGTTGAAATCAATCCGGAAATCCGGTTTGGGCGTCCGTTAATTAAAGGAACTCGTATTACCGTTCATGATATACTGGGCTGGCTTGCTTCGGGACAAACGCATGAAGAAATTTTAGAAGACTTTCCGCAGCTGAGCAATGACCATATCTTAGCTTGCCTTTCTTATAATCATTGAGAGGGCTTAGTTTATTTAAGACTCATTTACTCTGCCGCCCCACGTGGCAATCTAAACTACTATCTCTTAAAATACTTCTTACTCGCCACCAATAGCCCAAATTCTTCCGAAGGCAATTTCTCTGTAGATTTATGGTGGATTTTGTGTGCACGACGGATGCTGAGCAGATAACTGTTGGTGGTTTTAAATGCCTTGAAGCGATTGTGAATAAACCAGTCGTGAAAAATAAAATATATAAGGCCGTAAATGGTAATACCCAATCCAATAAAAAAGCCGGCATTGTAGGTATTTCGGCCATGCCACATCAGCCATAAGGATAATACGGCAAACCCGATGCTGAATATATCATTCAGTTCAAACCAGCCATGACGCTGCTGGTGGTGTGTTTTATGAATAAACCACAACGGCCCATGAAAAAGGTATTTATGGATAAACCACGAAAGCGCTTCCATACCGGCAATGGTAAGCAGTACGATGCCTATATTAATTAATACACTCATTTAAATAATGCCTTTGGCTGTTGTTTAATGATAGAAAACACTGGTGAATAAAAAAAGTTGCAAGACAAACTATCTTGCAACTTTAATATCAATTCCGACCGACGGGAGTCAGTCAGCAATAAGCGTCTTAAATATGAATAGCGCGGTTGTCGGTAGCTGCTAAACAAGCTTCACGCATCGACTCCGTGTAAGTTGGGTGAGCATGGCTCATGCGGCTTACATCTTCGGCGCTGGCACGGTACTCCATGGCAACCACGGCTTCGGCAATCATGTCGGCCGCACGTGGACCAATCATGTGTACACCTAAAATTTCGTCGGTAGTGGCATCGGCCAGTACCTTTACAAAACCGTCAATATCCATGCTGGCACGTGCACGGCCGCTGGCTTTGAACGGAAATGAACCTGCCTTATATTTTACACCTTTTTCTTTCAGTTGCTCTTCGGTTTGACCAACGCTGGCAACTTCTGGCCAGGTATAAACCACACCCGGAATCAGGTTGTAGTTGATGTGTGGCTTTTGACCGGCAATCAGTTCGGCTACAAAAGTGCCTTCGTCTTCGGCTTTGTGGGCCAGCATGGCACCGCGTACAACGTCGCCAATGGCATAAATACCTTTTACCGAAGTTTCGAGGTGCTCATCAACGGTAATTTTACGACCGCGTTCTTCAACCTTAATGCCGATGTTTTCTAAGCCTAAGCCGTCGGTGTAGGCTACACGGCCAACTGCAACCATACAGTAGTCAGCTTTTAGTTCTTTTTTCTCGCCTTTAGGTGAATCAAAGGTAACGGTTACCTCGTCGCCGTTTACGCTGGCGCCAGTAACTTTGTGGCCCAAGTAAAACTCAACGCCTTGTTTCTGTAATACTTTTTGCAGCTCTTTACCCAATTGTTTGTCCATAGTAGGGATGATAGAGTCCATAAACTCAATTACCGATACCTTGGCACCCAAACGGGCATAAACCGAACCTAACTCCAGGCCAATAACACCGCCGCCAATCAGTACCAGGTGTTTAGGTACTTCGGGCAGATTTAAGGCCTCGGTAGAGGTAATGATACGTTTTTTATCAACAGGTAAAAACGGAAGGCTTGACGGTTTTGAACCGGTAGCAATAATTACATTTTTGCCGGTGATAGTTTCTTCGCTACCATCTGCTTTTTTAACAACAATGGTGTTTTTGTCTTTAAAAGAACCTACACCCTGGTAAGAAGTAATTTTATTTTTTTTGAACAGGAAGGTAATACCGCCGGTAGTTTGAGCAACTACCTCGTTTTTGCGCGCCACCATCTGGCCAAAATCAACCTGGAGGTTGTCTAAATTAATGCCGTGAGTTTTAAAAGTATGTGCGGCATTGTGGTAATGCTCGCTGGAGTCGAGTAATGCTTTTGAAGGGATACAGCCTACATTTAAGCAGGTGCCGCCAAAGGTGCTGTATTTTTCAATACAGGCAGTTTTTAAGCCCAGTTGCGCACAACGTATGGCTGCAACGTAGCCGCCCGGGCCCGAGCCTATAACAATAACATCATATTGCATAACAGTATAGTATTTTGATAGTGTTCAAAGGTAATATTACCTGCTATAAAACGGGTAATTTTTTAGTAAACTTAATGATGTACTATGCTTTGCTACCATACTATTATGCAATTTTGTGGTTTTGCTAACTAATAAGCAGTTGATTGAACCCAAAAGCTTATTTAACTTTCAAATCTTTACCGGCAATATCTTCCCAACGGTAAAAATGAAAGGTTTTATCGTCGCTCATGGCTACAAACAGGCCGTGTTTAAAATTTGCGTTCAACGGTTTGTTTAAAACATCCGAGCCATCGCTTTGCTGGGCGGCTACGGGTACCACTTTCAGTTCGCGGTGCTCAAACGGGTTGCCCGGCGTACCCTCGCGGGTAAAAATATGAAAACGATTAGCGCCCTGGTCAGACACCAGAATATAGCCTGTAGTATCCGTTGACTTATAAATCGAGATACCTTCATGGTCTTCCTGGAAACCTTTGGTTGCAAACAGTGCCAGTTGCTGGTTGCCTTTATCAGGATCGGCATAATACTGGCGCACGCCCACCTGCTCATCCGAATAATAGACATAGCCCAATTCATTATCAACGGCAATAGCTTCTATCTCTTTCTTGCCGCTGTAAGCGCCAAACTTTCTAACCAGTGTTGCTTTAACCGTTCCTGTACCACTGTCAGTTAATAAGTATTGCCATAAATAGCCGCCTTCCTTCGGTCCGTTTTTACGGCCAACAATGGCATATATTTTACCGTCTTTAGCCGTGTACATGGCAATGCCCATCAGGTCGCGGTATTCAAAACCTTTTTCGTCGGTAAACATATCCAAACCGCCGTTATCCACCGGTTTCATATCGGGTAATGAGTAGATGCGGAGTTTGTGGCTCATGCGCTCGGTAGTAACGGCGATATCTGTTTTTTTGCCGTTCAGCATCAGGCCGTAGGCTATGTCCACATTGTTCGGGCGTTTTAAACCCTTTACTACTTTATCGGCAATAATTTTACCGTCGAGGTTGAAAACATACAGACCGCCGTCTGCATTTTTATCGGTGCCTATAATGAGGCTTTGGGCCGGGTTGGCCGCGTTGTACCAAATGGCGGGGTCGTCGGTATCGTAACTTACCTGCTCGGTTACGATGACGGGTTTAACCAAAGCCGAAACTACAAAACCCGGCGGTAATTTAGTGCCCGAAGATGGCTGACAGCCGGCACCGGCTGCCGACAGAAGTGCTAAAAAGCTTAAATAGCTAATGGTAAGCTTATTCATCGAATTTAAAAATGCTATTTAAAAGCGGCGTTGCTATTAAACAACGCCGCTTGAGGTAATGTGAGATAATTATTAAAACTATTTTATTTAGTACCGTAAGCACCTACATAGGCCGACGGCGCCGGAGAGGTGTAATTAACACCGTTTGCAATAATACCTGATGCAAAATTGCGGGTAAAGTTAGTTTTACCTTTAGTCAATGCCGGGGAGCCGGCTTTTAAATGAAAATCCCAGGCGGTGTTAAAATCGGCATTGCTGGTTGAGGTGCTTAATGGATAGTTAACCAGCATCGGGTCGTTGTCGCCGGCATTTTTGCTGATGACATCATTTGTCCCGGCAATAATTTCGGATGTTGGCTGGAACTGGTTAACTGTAGTTTGGTCGTATCCGTAGTACCAGTTATTGCTGTAAATGGAGCGGCTGTCTTCGCGGTTTTTGGTGTCGCGCTTAATACCAAAGCGGGTGTTTACAAACAAGTTATTGTATAATTCGGCACGTACGGTAGCTTCAACCCACACCGAGCCACCTTTGGCTGTAGGACGACGCCAGCCGGTGTTAACCATAGTATTGTTGTACGCAATAATGTAGGCCTGCGGTGTACGGTCGCCGCTGTTAGATAATTTAAAGGCATTGGTGTTGGTGCTGTAAACTAAGTTGTTGGCTAAATCGGCCACACAGCCAGATTTGAAATTCATGGCCTCGCCACCGGTTACACCGGTAGTGTAAAATACGTTGTTGGCAAAGATGATTTTACCACCCTCAATATAAGTACAGTCTTCCTGAAAATTGCGGAATACAGTGTTTTGTACAATCAATTTGCCATTGATGTTTGAAAACCATAACGCAGGTAGGTTTTCGCCGGCTTTGGCTTTATATAAACCTTGTTTTACTGACGTAGATGCATCCGAAGTAGTATTGCCGCCGTACTCTAAAATGGTATGGTCTAATACCAGTTCGGCGCAGCTTGGCGAAGCTAAAATGCCGCCCCACAACTTACCAAACTTTTTGGCTGCGGTTTTATAAAAATCATTTACTGTAAATTTAACCGGGTTTTGCTCGGTACCTAATGAGTAAAGGTTGCCTTTTACAATAATTTCAGGTTTGGCTACAGTATCCATTAACACGGTTACGCCTTCTTCAATGGTTAACGATTTCCCGGCAGGGATAATGATGTCGCCTTTAATGATCTGGGTGCTGCCTTTAGGCCATACGCCCGACACCTCACCCATGGCCGAACCATCGGCTGGGGTGGTATCTACATCAATGTTTGCTTTTTCACATCCCGTGAAAACTACGGCGGCTAAGGCCAACGCTGCAAAAATGTGTTGAAATTTCATATGTTATTTCTTTAAATGATGCTTACAGTTTGTAACGGAGGCCAATCAGGTAGCTTTGTTTGTAGTAATCGTTGCGGATAAGCGTTTGGCCGTTGCTTACCAGGTTTTCGGCAATATTGTTATTGGCAGGGTTGGTGCCTTTAATAAACAGCTTGGTTGGGGTATTTAATAAGTTATTGGCTTTAACAAAAATGGTAACGCCGTGCTTCAGGCGTTTCTCGGCCGAGGCATCCATCTGGACGAAGGCTTTTTGCCATAAATCGTTATTTAAGAACTGGGATATGGTGTTGATACGCTCGCCGGTGTAGGCTGCTGCCAGTTGTGCATCCCATCCTTTTTTAATATCGCGGTACAGTAATGATACGTTGGCAATATGTGCCGATTGGCCAAACAATGGGCGGGTTTGGTCTACCAGGTAAGCTTCAATGTTACCGGTGGTGCTGTTGATGCGGCGTGCCGTTTTGGGCGTAGTGATGCGTGAGTTGGTGTAAGTGTAGTTGGCCTTTAAACCTACTTTATTAAAAAATTTAATGTAGTCTAACTCTGCACCAAAGTTGTGTGCTGTACCAAAGTTGCCTGGCGTATAATAAGTATCCTGGCCGCGGGTGGCATCTGCCTGAAAGGTATATTCAATCGGGTTTTGAATACGCTTATAAAAGCCGCCTAAAAATAGCTGGCCTGTTGTTGGCGAAAATAACTCGTAACGTAAATCGTAATTATCTGCTATGGCGCGCTTTAAATCAGGATTACCTTTTTCTTTGTAATCTTCATTCACAATACCACCAGGAATCAGCTCGTAAAAACCCGGGCGGTTTAAGGCGCGGTAATAAGAGGCGTGTAACTGGGTGTTATCGTTAAGCAGGTATTTCAGGTTTAAGCTGGGTAATACATCGGTATAAACCTGATTGCCGTTGGGGCGTAATTCGCCCGCCGGGAAAAGCATGTTATAGCCTTGGTTAGTGTGCTCCACACGGGCCCCACCGGTTACCTGTAACTTGTTGATGGCAAACTTTACCATACCATAGCCGGCGCCTACTTTTTCGGAAGCATCATAAGTAAGCGGGTTGTTTACTCCGCCGCCAGGGTTGGTAACAGATAAAGCCACCTCGGTATAGTTCTGGAAATTTACTCCGTAACGGTCTGTTGCTGTAACCGGAGCAAAAGTGTAGTTGTTAAAAAAGTTGCTGCGCTGTTTGTCGCGGTATAAACCACCTGCACTAAAGTCAACAGGAGAGCCTCCTATCTTGGCGGTATAGGTAAGGTCTAAATAACCGGCTTTATCTTCATCGGTATTACGCTCCCAACGGCGGGAAACAGGCGCGGTAGTTACCAGTACCGTGCGACTGTCTACATTGTTTTGGCGTAAACCGTTTACACTGATAGTGGTGTTATCGGGTACATCATTTTTAGCAGATGAGTATACACCTGACCAGTGAATTTTAAAATGGTCGTCAAATAATTTATGGTCGCCTTGCAGGGTGCTGTTGTAAATTTGCTGCTCGGTTAAGCGGCTGCGGGTAGAGTAGGTTAGTTCAGCGTTACCGGCTTGTGGATTGTAAACGCCATTGTAAGCCGTGCTTACCGCATCGCGCACCTGGATATTGTCGAGCCTGGCGTAAAAATTATACAGGCTGATTTTGTTACGGTTGTTAAACAGGTAATCAACATTGGCATTTAAGCCGTAACGTTTTTGCTGCTCTGAGTATTTACGGTCGCTTTTGCTGGTAATAGTGGCGTAAGCATCTGTACCGCTAACCGACGAGCTGTATAAAGTGCTGTTGCTGCCGCGATAGGTATTTTGATAGCTACCCGAAACAATAATACCCAGTTTGCTATCTAAAAAACGTTGTCCGATAGACAGATTGCCAACCAGGTTAGGGGCCGGATTTTTTAGGCTGTAATTAAATACGCCTTTAGGGAAATCGCTTGGCGTGGCCTGGTAGGCACGACCGTTAATTTCATACGGCGATTTGTGGTTGATACTGCCGTAGTCATAACTCATAAACTTACGGTCAAAAAACAATTGGTTATAGCCGGTAGCAACGTTGGCGGTAACCTGCAGGCGGTCTGGTGCCGATTTCATCACCATGTTTACAGCGCCGCCAATAGCATCGCCTTCCATATTAGGGGTAAGTGATTTATAAACTTCCAGACGCTCCAGAATGTCGGCCGGAAAAATATCCAGCGGAACATAACGGTACTGGTTATCCGGGCTCGGAATTTTTACGCCGTTTACCAAAGTGTAGTTGTAGCGTTTGTCCATACCACGTAAAATGGCATATTGTGCATCGCCGTTACTGTTCCGTTCAACAGATACGCCCGATACGCGTTGTATCACGTTTGCCACGGTAATATCCGGCGATACCTCGATAGCTCTTGCTGATACGATGTTGGCGATGGGCACCGATACCTGCTCTAAGCGGCGTGCTTCGCGTTCGCTGCCGCGGGCTTGTTTAGACATCACCGATACGGCTGCTAAATCCTTACCGGCAGGTTCCATGTAAAACTTGAGGCGATGATAATCGTCTCTGTCTTTAGTAGCTTCCACCTCAAGTAAAATGGTTTTATAGCTTAAGTAACTTACCCTTAAAGTATAGTGGCCGGATTTTACGTCTTCGATTTTAAATGAACCGTCCAGACCGCTGGAGGTTGCTTTGTTGGTTTTGTCGAGTGAGATGGTGGCTCCTGTTAAAGGCTCACCGGTTTTGCTGTCGTAAACGTGGCCTTTAATGGTAGTGGCCTGCGCAGTAAAAATGCTTAGCGTAAGCAGCAAAAATGTTTGTAACAGTTTGTTCATATCAGGGTATTTTAATCCGGAAACTTTCGGCCGGATTTGATGCTGCAAAGGTGCATCAGCCGATAATCAAAAGCTCATTTAAGGGTGTTACAAAAAAGAAACACCGTTACAAAGAGCGTTAACCAAGCGTTATTTTGGTATTGCAAATATCTGATTTTTAGATATTTGTGAATTAATTAGCCGCCATTATCATTTAGTTACCGTTACATTAAGCAAATGTTAAGGCGCGGAAAGGAGTGAGTTTGATGGGGAATCGGTTAGAGCGATTGAATAAAAGCCGAAAGGTTTTCGCCCTGGTCGAGATTGAGTTTTTTGCGCAGGCGATGCCTGGCTACCCGAAGGCTGTCCATTGAAATGCCTAATAAACCGGAGATATCTTTCGAATCCATGTTCACCTTAATCAGTGCAATCAGCCGGATGTCGGTAAGTGTAAGGTCGGTACTTATTTCTTTCAGGCGTTCAAAAAAGCGTTGATGCACTTGCTCAAATGCAGCAGTAAATTCTTTCCATTGCTGCTCGTGGTTAAAGCTTTGATTTATTTGATGCACCATTTGCTGCATCTGCTTTTTTTGGTCGCGTTTATCGTCTTTAACCATTTGCTGCAAGGTGTTTCGCATTTGCTCAAGTAACTGGTTATTGCGTATTAAATTGAGTGTATGTGAGGATAGTTCTTTGCTTTTAAGTTCTAACTGCTGTTGCAGGGTTTCTTCCTGCAGCTGCTTGTTTTTGAGTTCCAGTTGCATTACCTCACGCTGGGTTTTAAAAATAGCTTCGTTGCGTTCGGCCAGTAATTTCTGGTCGTTTATTTTGAGTCGTTGTCGGCTAAAAATAGCTATGCCCAAAATAATCAGCAAAACCACCACGGTACTTACCGCAGCGGTGATAATGTAATTGGTTTTTTTAATCGCATTGAGCCGGGCTATCTCATCGTTCTGTTTATTAAAATTATACAGCACCTGCAAAAACGATGTTTGCTTCAGCCCATCTTTAGAGTAGATTTCTAAAGACAACTTGCGGCTCAGTTCAGAATAATGGTAGGCACTATCAAGGCGATTAAGCAGCTGATAAGTCTTCCCCAAATCGTGCGTAGCAGCAGCCATTTGATAGGTGTTGTGCATTTGCTGCGCCAAATGGTAAGCTTTGTAAGATTGCTGCAGCCCTTCCTTGTATCGCCCGCTTTTACGGAAAACATCCCCCAGGTTGTTAATCACCTCAATGCCATCTACCGTATTTTGTTGTTTCTCGTATAACTGTACCGACTGGCTGAAATAGTAATATGCAGAATCGTAGCGGGCCAGGTCTTCATAAATGCTACCGATATTTTCGTATATTTTAGCTAAGCCCAAGGCAGAGCCAGCCTTGCGGTATTTAGCCAGGGCTTGTTTTTGGTAGCTGAACGCCGTTTGGTACTGCTGCTGCTTCTCAAACAAATGCCCTAACTCGCCTAAAACTTCGGCCTGGCCTTCGATATTGCCGGTCTGGCTATAAAGCTCGTAAGCTTTTAAATAGAACTTTTTGGCCTGTTTAGGTTGCCGGTTGTAATAGTAGAGCAGCCCCATTTTACTCCAGTTAGCCGCCAATTTATCTTTTTGATTTTCGGATTCAAGTAACTGTTCGGCGTGCTGATAAAAATCTAAGGCTTGGGCGTAGTGTCCTTGTTCGTAACAAATTTGCCCCATTTGCTGCAAGCTTTGGGCTGCCAACAAAGGTTGGCGATTTGATACCGCTTGCGCATGTACCTGCTTTAAAAGCATTAAAGCCGAGTCAGGCTGGTAAGATGATAGTGTTTGCGCCTTACGTAACTCATCTGTTGGTTTGGATTGTCCAAGGCTTTTTAAAGGCATCATCATTAAAAAGCAGCTCATTAACGTTAGCAGACTAATTAAGAATCTGGCTTTTTTTTGTACCCTGGACAACAGAATGTTCAAATTCACTTAGAGATTATTGAAGTATCTGTTACAAAAGAACTAAACCAATATTATCATAATGTTAAGTGTGTAATGATAATGTGTTCCAAGTATTAAAATGGCATAATTTGTTAACATTAAAGCGATGTTTTAACAAAAACATAATATTGTTTTGATGGTAATATCATATACTTTTGTTATACAGCAGATGCAAAATTATATGAAGGATAAATCAAAAGACCAATTGAAGTCGACACGTAAAGAAGCAAAGCAAGAAATTCAGGCCCGTTTAATCGGAGATTTAAAAGAGCTAACCGTTAAATACGGCGAGGGTTCGAAAAAACTGGATAAAAAGATTGAAAAAGAATCTAAGCTATTAGCCAAAAAGCTTTCCAAAAAATTAAATCTGAAAAAAGAAAAATCAACTCAGGAGCCGGCAGCAGCCTCTGGCCAATAAATAAAGCTTAAATGGTATTTATATACTAATATGTTTTACAAGATGAGGGTTGTTGACAACGCTCATCTTGTTTTCTGATTATCTGTTAAAAGATATGCTTGTCGTACAGTAAAAGGTAAAGCCATACTACCATAAAAAATATGGATTGTGCTACCGGCGACAAGCGTTGAAGAAAGCGGTCGGTTGCGGTTCCATCCAGCATGGGGATGCCCGACATTTCTTTTTGCCCTTCCTGATGGTAGTGTTTAACTACCTTGCCCATGCGTACAATGCCCATAACCACATCTGTTAAAGTAAACAAGCTTACTGCAACACCAATGTAAGGAATGATTACACTCATCATTTGCGCTTTGGTATGCCAGTAAGGCGTAGCCGATTGGAAAATAGTGAGCGATGAGTAAATACCAAACATAAATGCCAGGCAGTTATTTAACCAAATGAGGCGCAGGCCAATAGACATATTATAATGCTCTATTTGCCCACGGCTTACATTGTAGAGTTGCGATGCCGAAGCGGTATATCCATCCATGGTATTATATATTACAACTATACAGAGCAGTAAGTTTTAATGATTGTTAATCAGTGTGTTTTAAAGCGTTAAGCTCTTTTACTGATTTTGTTAAGCGTAATTTGTCGTTGCAATCCGCTTTTGAACCGGGTCAGCGTTTCGCTCTGCAGTTTTCGGTGTTTGGTAGCCCTGCCCTGAACTCTTTCCCGCCACATTTTAAAGCTCGAAAGCTTCATTTCCCGTCGCATCAAATCAATTACGTTTTTTTCGCTTAATCCAAATTGCAGGTAAATGGCATCAAATGGCGTGCGGTCTTCCCAGGCCATTTCAATAATTCTGTCAATATCCCTTACCGATAACCGGATGTCTTTAGCACTGTTCATGCATTAGTAACAACCATCGTATCAATATTGTTAAACAAACGGAATAATTTACCTAATGGTGAGGTTGGCGCTTTATGTAAGTTTGCTCATATTTAATTACCATGAAAAAGACCATTTTATTGTTGTTACTCCTGCCGGCACTTTGGGTACAAGCGCAGCAAACTTATGTGACTGAGAAAAATATCCATTATTACCCGGATGCCGAGGGCAAAAAAGACGCCTACATTGAATCGCAGTGTACCCTCGATTTTTATTATCCTAAAAATGTAAAAGACTTTGCCACCATTGTTTGGTTTCATGGCGGTGGTATAACCGGCGGTGCCAAAGAAATTCCTCAGGCTCTGATGGACAAAGGCTATGCTGTAATTGGCGTAGGATACCGGCTGTCGCCCAAAGTAAAAGCACCTGCTTATATTGAGGATGCGGCGGCGGCGGTAGCCTGGGCGTTTAAGCATGTAGGTCAATATGGTGGTAGCGACAAGCAGATTTACCTGAGCGGGCACTCGGCCGGCGGTTACCTGGCCATGATGATTACGCTTAATAAAAAATACCTGGCTAAATATAACATTGACGCTAACCAGGTTGCCGCGCTCATTCCGTTTAGCGGACAATGCATCACCCATTTTACCATTCGGGCCGAGCAAGGGATAAAAGATACGCAGCCTACTATTGATGAATATGCACCGCTTTACTGGGTACGGGCCGACGCGCCACCCATGCTGCTTATCACTGGCGATGCCGAGATGGAACTGTTAGGCCGCTACGAAGAAAACGCCTATATGCTCCGCATGATGAAGTTGGCAGGGCACAAAAATACCCGTCTTTTCCAGCTACAGGGTTTTGACCATGGCGGCATGGCCACACCGGCTTTTCCGTTACTGTTAAAAGAAGTTGCCGCTCGCCAAAAAGCAGATTAAGTAGTCGGTCAGGAGCTTAAATCGGTATTTATCATAAAAGAAAACCCCGATGCTTTTGGCGCCGGGGTTTTCTTTTATGTAAGCTGTATGCTTTGTTTAGTTGAAGATGTATCTCAAACCAAACTGTGCCTGCCAGCGTGATTGCTGCGATACGCCATTACCGAATGAGTTAACCAATGGTATCTGGTTGTTGGTATCGAAGTAAGG
>CAXYKR010000023.1:0-6292 GCA_964277815.1 uncultured Mucilaginibacter sp.
TGTTTACGAGTTCACCCTCTGTTTGTTCCATTTCCTTAGAAATTTTGTCGAGGTTACCCAACTTTCCGGTGCCATCTTTGTTTTGCTGGCGGCTCAATTGTTCCAGTTGTTGCCTTATTTGCTGCTGCTGGCGGGCCATACGGGCCATTTGTTCGCTTATGTTATTTGTTGCGTTGCTCTGCCCTTTAGCGCTTTGGCTCTGATTGCCTTGCTGCTGCAGCTGGTCACGCATTTTTTGCATGTTTTTATTGAGCTGTTGCTGCATCTGGCTTAGTTGCTGCATAGACTGCTGCTTTTTGTTGCCTTTACCGCCGCTTTTATTCATTGCATTTTGCATATTTTCCAATGCTTCGCTCAGCATCAGCGCCAGGTTATTCATCGAAGTCATGGCGTATTGCTGGTTGCGGTTAGCTTCTGCCGTACGCCTGTCGCCCAATAAATCAATTGCCCGGTCTATGTTATCGTTAATGCCTTTTACTTCTGCATTAACGGTGCTTTGTATTTGCGGAATACGGCGACTTAATGCATACAGCGTATCCTCGGCTGTTTTTAAATTGTCTTTGATATCTTTTTGCCTTTGCGCCGTACCCACATAAGCCGGGTCGTTAGCACTCATGCCTTTTAAAGACTGCATGACCTTTTCCTGCTCAAACGAACTGTTTACCAGAACTTTTAAAAGTTCGCGTAGTTGCTGAGCGTTAACCATATTTTCTTCTTCTTCGCCTTGTTGCTGGTTTTGCTGCATTTTTTGTGCCAGTTGTTGCATTTGCTTAGCCGCCTGCTGCTGCGATTGCGCTGCCTTAGGTCGGTTGTTTTTTTGCAATTGCTCTTTACTGGTGTTCATCTGCTCGTCAATAGCCTGCTGTTCTTTTTCTGGTTTTTCAAAGTTATTCTTTTGCTCCAACTGTTGGTTGGCTTTATCCAATTCTTGTATAGATTTTTTTACTTCTTCGAAATTTTGCTGTATTTGCTGCTGTTCTTTCTGCAACTTCTGCTTATCAGTATTAGGCTGCGAGGTTTGTTCTGCCAGCTTTTTTTGCTGTTCTGCCAGTTTATTCAACTCATTGATATTCTGATTCAGCTTTTGCTCAAAATCCAGTTGTTTGTACAATTCCAACATCCGGTCGAGCTCTTTTTTCAAAGACTTGTTATCGTTCTGCATTTTAGATAACTCAGAACGGGTACCTTCTTTCTGGTCTTTCTCCAGGAGCTCCTGCAGCCTTTTCAGCATATCCTGTGTTTTTTCATCGAGGGCCTGATTAAACAAGTCTTCCATGTTTTTTTGCTTTTGTTGCAACTCGGCGCTTTGCTCCTGATTTTCTTGCCTGTTAAACTGGTCTTTTTTGTTTTCCTGCTGTATTTCTTTAACCAGGTTATTCAGTTCTGCTTTCTTTTTTAACAGGTCTTCTACTTGTTTTTTCTCGTCAAAGCTCAAAGTATTTTTATTGAGCAACAGTTGGTTGAGCTTTTGTGCATCACGCTCTACTTGCCCGGCCAGTTTTATGGCCGACTGCATTTTTTGTTTTACAGCTTGTGTGTTGGCGTTGAGCTGTTGGTTAATTTCTTTTTCGGTAGGTACTTGTAATATACGTTCGGGCGAGCGAGCCTTTTTAGGGCCTGATACGGCATCGTTATCAGCTACCTCAAAATAGTAGCTTACCTGGTCGCCGGGCTTTGCCGCCAAATCTTTTAAATCCCAGTAGTAGAAAAACGTGCTTTGCGTATTATTAAGGTTAGCTTTTACCGGGCGGCTGAAAGTTTTTACAGCGCTTCCGGGCTTACCGGTGCTGTAATGAAACGTTAATGCCGAAAAGCCGTGATCGTCTTTAATATCACCATTAAAATAAACGGCTTTACTACTTACAGAATCCTGTTTTTCTATCAAATCAATACTGGGTGACTCGTCGGCAATGGTATTGATATGGTAACTGCTTTCGTCGCCTTGCCGGTTACCAGCAGCCATAGGTAGTATTTTATAGATGGTACTTTTTAAAATTCTTTCTGTATTTTCAAAAATACCGTCGTTTTTAGCCTGAAGCAGTTTAGCATTGTTACCTGCAGTAAATTGCAATTGTTCGGCATGTTGTGCATGTACCTGCCATTTTACTACGGTACCCACAGGAATATTCAGGTCGCCGGCATTACTCAATTTTTCGGAAGTTTTGTGCAGGTAAGTAGGGTACTGGAGTTCCACATCAAAATTAAGCAGTGAGGGCTTTAAGTTTACCTTAATTACATAAGCATCAGAACTATACCCATTGGCCGTAATGCGGAACATTGTGTTTTGCTGCAGGTTGGTAAATAAGTAATGAAACTTAGATATGTTGTCTGCATCAAGTTTAAACGTATTGTTTCCGGTTTGGAGGTAAACGTTTGCCGGCAGGTTATTGCCCTCCAGTTTAATATCCAGTTTAAGGTCGCTGCCTTGTAGTACTGATAAGTTGTTGTTTTGTACAATAAATTTGAAAGGCGCTTTGGGTACAAAGTGCCGGTTATGATAAATGAGCCGTTTGGTGCCTTCCGTCAGCACGGTAGGCGCAATTAGTGCAATTAAAATAATAAGCGCTAACGGAAAGCCTACCCATTTAAGGTACTGTGTATTGTGCTTTAAATTGATAGCCGAAGGAAAGCTGATAGGATTTAAGGCTACAATTTTTTGGTTGATGCCGGCCTCGATTAATTGACGATGATATTCGTTTTGCTCGGCCTGCTTTTTAAGCTGCAAAGTATTAAGTAGTTTATCCTTAACATCGCCAAAGTGCTGACCAATAATTTCTGCAGCTTCATCATGGCTGATGGTTTTGCCTAAGTTTAAATAAGCAAACAACGAAGGAATGACCAGCCAAAATAACAGTAGTAGGTTAAGCAGGAAAAAAGAGTAAAAAAGAATGGTGCGCAGCAACGTGTTAAAGTTGCCAAAGTATTCTAATAAAGTAATGGTGATGTAAGCGGTAAGCAGTCCGGCACCTAAAAAGATAACACCCCGCAATAGATTGTTAAGGTAGTACTTGCGTATAAAAGCATCTACCTTATTAATTAATGCTAAGTAATTATCAGATGACTGCATACTTAATGTAAACGTAGCTAATATAAAGCTAAACGAAAATTTTTAGAAAAATTTATAAATGTATTTGTCGTAAAAGATTAGAAGGTTAAAAATCCTCAATTAAATTGTTGCTCACCAAGTTATAATCGCGCAACTACTTACTAAAACAAAAAACGCCGACAATTTATGTTGTCGGCGTTTTTAACCTGTCACCAGTTAGATGACATTGTATTTAAAAAAACTATTGAATTTCGCTATTGGTTGCGTAGATATCGTTAAAACGCAATTGGTTTAAGCCCAAAACCACTTCGTTAGGAAATCTCCAGGCGGTTGTTTGTACACCTGCAAAACCATCCACTACTGATAAGCCGGCCATAAACTGCTCGTCGGTGCCTTTAAACATTAAAGGGTAGTTAGGATTTTTAGCGTGTTTTACACGACTGATTTTGATTTGATCTAAGGCTTGTTTACGATACTGTTGAATATCACGTTGTACTAATGTTACAAACGACTTGTAATCAACCGAGCGCTTGTTAACACTGTTATAATCATGAAACAGCTTTTCCGCAATGTTAAGGTCTCTCCTGTTCAAATCTTTACTGCCTGTTAAACCTTTGGCTTGTACATAATCGACAAATCCGTTCCAGTAAGCACGGTCGTCTCTTGACGAGTTGAACTGTGCGAAAGAAGATGAAATCAACAAAGTGAAGAAGAAAGTAAAAAATACCTGTCTCATAGTTGTTGTACTTAGTTAATAAAATTTATTATTCCGTTTATAATTTTTACAAAAGCTTCAATCTTAACTCCTGGCAACCATCTGTTTTACTGAACTGGTCATCTTACAAGTTGAATATTTTTGTGGTCAGTTTTAATAGTGAAAATCCATTAATTTCTGATTAATAAACAGTCGTCAATGCTTATGCCAATTGAGGCGAAGTTTACAAATGCAATCTGTTTTGAAATTAACTTTATAGGTCATCAAAAATTAACTTGTAAGTTATCTGGCATAAAAAAAATAAAAAATAAGTGTAACAAATGCTGAACACCCATCGTATACAAGCGCGAACATGTCATTTTTATATTTTTTTCGTCAAAAGCAAGAGAAATTAATATGAGAAAAACTTAATAAAGAAAACTTGGAGTAAAAAAAATTAATTCGAAAATATCTCAATAACGAGGCCAGGCCTCGTGTAAATATTTAGGTTTTTCACTATTATGTGTTAAAACGCATACATGTTATAGGACACTTTGTTCTATAATTGCTCCATTTTTTATGTATATCATATATTGTGCCGTACTTATCATGTATTAATGTAATATACGTGTTACGTTAAGTATGTTGTAACTGTTGTTCATTTATCAGATTTCTACCTTGTCTTCAAAAAGCTCTTCTACTCAATTAAAACCGCGAAATTGCAGTTTGATTTTCATTTACTGTTTACATTTCTGAACATTAAATATCTTTCAAATAATTGTGATTTCGCGCTGCTTGATTAAAAAAAATAAATCTGACAAAATTATTACAACTGTTAGTTTAAATAATTTTGTGATGGTTAATTGTTTAATTATTTCAATATTGACCACTGTGCAGAAAATATAAACTCAGCGACGGGATATATTATATTTGTAATGGACAGCGAGTACAGTAGCAATCTTATTTTTTAATTTTTGCAAAACGTTTATATTTGCTGCCCACGTAAATGAGTAGCATAGCTGTTTCATTTATCTCGGGATGTAGCGTAGCCCGGTATCGCGCCAGCATGGGGTGCTGGAGATCGTAGGTTCAAATCCTGCCATCCCGACATTTAAGTGGTCAAAAGCCACCAAAAAGCCTTTAAATCAATTATTTAAAGGCTTTTTTTATTTTATTTCAGCCCAATTCATCTAAGTTATATCAAACCAAAAGTGCCCTATTGGGTGCCCCAAATACAACATTTATATTAGGGGCACAAATAGGGTATTAAAGTACTGATATTCAATTCAATAATTCATTTATTTTGATTGGTTTTAGTACCGCTGCCATAAGAATCATGATTAGTCGTTTTTAAATAGGTACAGAGAAAGGGGTAAATATGATTACTTTACAGAATTACCTGTTAAATTTTAATCTAATGAGTATAGAAATAAAGTACAAAAACGAGCTAGGAGCCGATATATCCAGCCAACAACAACGCGATCTTGTCAATTATACAAAATTGACTTTTGATTCAGGCCAGCTGAAAATAATTGAAACTTTTAGCCAAGGCAGGAAAAGCATTAGTAGAACAGTTGAGTATTTTCTTAGCCCCGAGGAAAACAAAACTGATTTGCTTCGCCAATTTTCAAGTACTGTAAACAACCGAAAGAGCATCTTTTATTTCAACAAGCAATCAGCAAACAATATCAATTTGTGGGATTACGAAGAATATGGTAAGGATGAGAAGTTGTACTTTAAAGGAAAGCAAGCATTTGATGCCTTGGATCGGTTAGTTTTCGATTGCACGTTTGATCTTACTACTAACCAATTGAAAGACAGCGCAACAAAGTACTATTATGGCACTGCAGTAGAAAACACAACTGATGATCCAGTATTGAGTTTTACCTATGATAGTAATGGTGATATCACTTGGATTATGGACACGCAAGAGAAGTTTGGCTATATCAAAGGAATTTCTCTAAATGAATATCTGGCAGATACTAAATTTTCGCAAGTTAACTTTCCATGGGATCAACATCCTTACTATCATTCAGTAACGCCTTACCTACCCACCGGGGACTTATAATTTTCAAATAGCTAATTTACAGCAGTTGTGAAACACAGTGAATCAATCAGCAGAACTTTAAGATCTTAAGGGACTGGTTAATGTGACTACGATGAATGTCTGGAGTAAGACGATTTCCAAGTATTTTAGAATTGAAGGTAAGGAGATAAGCTTTGAAAGCATCAAGTGATATTTCCCGCCAGATAACAGTGCTGAACTGACCAAGTATACCGTCGTTCCTAAAAAGGACCAGCTTTTCACCATCTCTCCTGGTAAGAAAAGGAACTTACACGATTGAAGCATGCAGCAACAATGTATTTTCAGGCTAATGCTACAATTTGCAATTTTATATTCTATTAGTTTATTTAAAATTATCTGATGCTCAAATTATTCCTTTCGTTTAGCATATCTGAATAATAAGTATAAGGCAAAAGCTTATCAAATTGCGATCACAGTATAGTGCCCAATCAACTATAAATATATAGCTGTTTTAACAGTGTGCAAG
>CAXYKR010000024.1:0-3935 GCA_964277815.1 uncultured Mucilaginibacter sp.
GGCCGACCGCCGCGAGCGCTTTGTTCAAAACTGCCACACTGCCATGGGCGGGCAGATGGTACAGGAAGAAATACCTATCACCTACGTAAGCGGCGAAACTTATTGGTGGTCGCTCACTTTTGCCGGAGCTTACAATACCGAGGGCGAGGTTATTGGTGTTTCGTACCATGCCATCAATATTACCGAGCGCGTACAGCAAGAATATGAGATACGCAGTCATAACGCCCTGCTCAAAGAAATAGCGTTTATCCAGTCGCATAGTATCCGCCGGCCGGTAGCCTCTATTTTAGGATTGATGAATGTTTTTGAAGCAGATGAGTGGATTGTAGATGAAGAGGGATTGGCTATGCTGAAAGCCGCCACGCTCGAATTGGACGAAAGCATAAAGAGTATTGTGGACATGATTCATGAGGATGAGTTTTCCCAAACTCCACACGCAGGAAACTCCGCAATAAAAATTTAAGAATCCCCAAATACACTGAGAATTTTCTTAAATATAAAACTGCTGATATAATGCTGGGAAAACAAGGCATAAACACAGCACTTTCGCTGGTGCAATACTCTCAATGCCAGCAGTTAATAAATAAATAATCTTATAGTATCATTCCAGTTCTTTTAAATTATCAGTTAAGCCATTTCACATTTCCGGGAACAAATCAGAAACTTTAGATGTTGCACCAACTATTGTATCCGCTTGTCGCGAATTAAAATCGACAGGCAGGTTCAAGGTTTTATTTTTTACATCTATAGAAAAAAACATGTCTGAGACAACACAAAGAAAACTGGAAAACCCGGCGAGTAAATATCCCGCCCCACCATTTGAACGGCAGCCACAACAGGCGCCAGGCCTGGTATCAAAAATGAACCCACTGCCCGACCATGGCGAAAAAAGCTATAAAGGCTCTGGTCGCCTACAGGGCCGCAAAGCATTAATTACCGGCGGCGACTCGGGTATTGGCCGCGCCGTAGCCATTGCCTATGCGCGCGAGGGAGCCGATGTGGCTATCAACTATTTGCCCGAAGAGCAGGCTGATGCCGACGAAGTAATCGCGCTGATTGAAGCTGCCGGTCAGAAAGGCTATGCCATACCGGGCGACATTACCAATTCATCATTCTGCCAAACCTTGGTTAAAGAAGCGGTGGAAAAACTGGGCGGCCTGGATATTTTGGTGAGCAATGCCGGCCGTCAGCAAGCGGTTGACTCTATTTTGGATATTACCGAAGATGGTTTTGATGCCACTATTAAAACCAATATTTATGCACCATTTTGGATTACCAAAGCTGCGCTACCGCATTTACCCGAAGGTTCGGCCATTATAGCCACCAGCTCGGTACAAGCTTACGACCCATCTGAAAACCTTTTTGATTACGCGCAAACCAAAGCTGCTAACGTGGCTTATGTAAAATCGTTAGCCAAGCAATTGGGTTCTAAAGGTATCCGCGTTAATGGTGTAGCGCCAGGCCCGGTATGGACACCACTACAAGTAAGCGGCGGGCAACCGCAGGATGCCATTGAAAAATTTGGCTCGGTAACTCCATTAGGTCGCCCGGGGCAGCCTGCAGAACTGGCTTCTATCTACGTGCAATTAGCCGATGCCGACGCCAGCTACGCTACCGGACAGGTATATGGAGCGGCAGGCGGAAACGGCCATCCATAAAATTAACTACCCATTATTGCTCTTACTTATCCTAACAGGTTATGCCTGTTAGGATATATACTTATCTGCTGCTATGAAACAACCCGATATTGCATCGCTGGGCTTAATCAGTGACCGCCACACATGTGCACTGCTCGATAAGGATGGTACCCTGTCCTGGTACTGTCCACAGGCGTTTGATAAACCGGCTATTTTTTCCTCATTGATTGATGAAGAACAAGGCGGCTTTTGGGATATTCAAACTGAATCCAAGCAGTTTATCAGCAGAGATTTTTCTGACCGAAGCAGCATATTACATACCCATTTTGATGTAAGCGGTTCAATGTTTACCCTAACCGACTTTATGCCACTGGGTACACCGTTTAAAGGCATTTGCCGGATTACAACGGCTGCTCCAACGTCAATATTGGGTCAAGTTCGCATTCGGGGCGACTATGGTTTGACAGCTATTCAACTAAGGCAGCGCAACGATTTTTGTGTGGAACTTACGGTCACCCATCAATGGCTGCATTGCTCACACCCTTTGCATATTGATGGAGATATAATTACTTACACCATCCCCGAAGGCGAAGAAGGCTGGGCAGCACTTATTGACAGTGAGCAATTTAATAAAGGCAGTGTACAAAGTGCGCTGAACTCTACCTTACAAGCCTGGCAGGAAATAGAAAAGCATATTGACTACAAAGGCTTATTTGAGAAAGAAGTTTGCAACTCGTTGCGGGCCCTACAGCAATTAGTTTACGAGCCTACCGGTGGCATTATAGCCGCTGCTACCCTTGGTTTACCTGAGGTAATTGGCGGCAAACGCAATTACGATTATCGTTATGTTTGGATGCGCGATGCTGCGCTGGTGACCTCCTCATTAGTGAACCTGAAAACTGATGGCAAAGTGGAGCGTAACTTTTTGTCGTTCATTGCCGGAGCCATGCACAAAAATAAGCAAACGCATGTATCGTGCTTTTATGGCATCGACCAGTCAATCCAAACCGAAGCACGTAAACTGCCGCTACAAGGGTACCGCAACAGCCGCCCGTTGCTGGCCGGAAATACGGCTGCCGACCAGTTTCAGTTGGATGCCGAGTCGAGCATATTGCTGGCCTGCGGTGCTATTTACGGTAAGATGAACGAAAAACTGGAATGGGACATTGTAGAGTCCATTGCCGACTACATTTGTAAAAACTGGGAACGAAAAGACAACGGCATTTGGGAAGAAGAGCAGGTACAACATTACACCTCGAGTAAAGCCCTGGCGGCCCGTGCATTGGAGGTGATGGCGCCATACCAACCCAATAAGGAAACAGCAGAACGCTGGCTACACAATGCTAAACTGATTCGAGAATTCATCAATGCCAACTGCCTCACGGCAGATGGCGCTTATGCAGTTCATGCAGGTTCGGAAGATGTTGATATTGCCTGTTCGCTGTTTGCACCCTTTGATTTTGTTAAAGCTAATGACCCTGCCATGGTAAAAACCATAGCGGCCATTGAAGAAAGATACGCCGAAGGCCATTTATACCGGCGGCATTTAATGGAATTTGATTCGGCTCAGGAAGGTGTGTTTTTAGCCGCCAGCTGCTGGATGGCACACCATTATGCCCTGGCCGGCAACCTGACTAAATCAGAAGCCATACTCAAAGCAGTACAAGGTTGCGCCAACGATTTGGGTTACTTTAGCGAAGAAATGGATGTAAAAAGCCATACCATGCTGGGTAATTTCCCGCAAACGTTTGTGCATTCTTCGTTTATCTGCGCTGTAAACGGTTTGCAGCAAGCCATGGCTCAACAATCTTCTTAACGCCGTCAGTTTTTAAACAGCAGCGATAAATAACCATGCAGTGCCCGGCGCCAGCTTTGCCATTCGTGCCCGGTTTCGGGCGATTCGGCGTATACATATTTTATCTTTTGCTCATCAAGCATCTGCTTAAAGGCCCCCACTGATGCCGGAAACGGCTTAGGCTCTTTGGTACCCAAGCTCAGCCACAAAACTTTGATTTTGCGGTTAACGTCAGCTCCATTTTTAAATTTCCCATCTAAAAATATTGCAGGGTCAAGCTTATCGCTGTTAGGGTAATTAGGAGTGCCGCTAAAGCCACCAATGGCCGAAAAGGTATCCAAATGGTTCATGATGATGCGCATGGTTTGGTTGGCCCCCATAGATAGCCCGGCGATAGCGCGGTGGTCGCGGTCGGCCCGAGTTCTGAACTTAACATCTATCATCGGGATAATTTCCTGAATCATCACCTCTTCAAAAACAGGCGCCGGTGGCTGATTATTCAC
>CAXYKR010000025.1:0-11476 GCA_964277815.1 uncultured Mucilaginibacter sp.
GTTTACGGCGTAAAAATCGACTTTTTTGCCGGAGACCAGCAAGACATGATTAAACTTTACCTTTATATTTTAAAGGACGCTGCCGACCACCGTTTGATGGTTGATTTTCACGGCGCTACGATACCGAGGGGATGGTCGCGCACGTACCCCAATTTGATGACTATTGAGGCCGTGCGTGGCGCCGAGTGGTATAACAACAACGGCGATTTTACCAATAAAGCGGCCGCACACAATGCCACCCTGCCCTTTACCCGCAACGTGATTGGCCCGATGGATTACACGCCGGTAGCGTTTTCAAACAGTCAGCACCCGCACATTACTTCGTACGGGCACGAACTGGCTTTGTCGGTAGTGTTTGAGTCGGCCCTGCAAAACTTTGCCGACCGCCCCGAGGCCTTTTACAACCTGCCCGACGCCCCCAAAAACTTCCTGAAAACCGTACCCGCCGCCTGGGACGAAACCCGCCTGCTAAGCGGCTACCCCGGCAAGCACGTCGTTATCGCCCGCCGCCGCGGCAACACCTGGTACATTGGCGGCCTCAACGGCCTCGACCAGGCACAAACCCTGCAGTTTAACCTCAGCTTCCTGAAAGGCAAACCCGGCCAATTGATGATGATTAAGGACGGCGACAACGACAAAACCTTCGCCACCCAAACGCTTTCGGCCACCGTCGGCCAACCCGTTAAAGTGGATTGCCTGCCGAGGGGCGGCTTTGTAGCGGTAGTAGTAAATTAATGAGTGAATGAGTGATTTTTGAATGAGTGAATGTTTTTAATGTGCAGATATGCAAATGTGCGGATGTGCAGATAAAAGATAATGAGTGATTGAAGGATGGGTTATGAGTGAATCGGCCCAAATCGTCTTTGCGAGGATACGAAGCAATCTCTTTAGGACAAGTTTACCACCTGCCATGCTTTAACGCCGTAAATAAACGCTGGCTCAGCTTGAAGAGATTGCTTCGTATCCTCGCAATGACGCGCTTTTTTATAGTGACTGTTGGTATCTATCTACTCGACGGACATAGCCGACTTACGGACTCACTGACTAAAATCATTTCCCCACTTCCACCCGTTTCAGCTTCACGCTGTTGAGTGGGTTTACAATCATCGGAATTTTCTCAACGCGGGTTTCGCTGGTGTCGAGACCGAAGGCTTTGGCGTCGCCCTGGGCCATGTGTTTGATAGCGAAATAGCTGTTGAGAATAAAACCTTCGCTCAAGCTAAAGTTATTGTTGTACGACAGGAATTTCTCGAAGATAACGAACTGAAAATCGGCCGGCAGGTTGTAGTTCCGTAACGATTCGTAACGGCTGGTAATGTCCAGCTCGCCACGGGCTATCATCTCTTCAACCGCCTTGCGGAAAAGCACATTTACCCTCGGCTGTATCCTGAAACCAATCCTGAATTCCAGGCGTATTACTTTATCCTCCTCCAGTTCTTCTACCAGGTATTCCAGCGTGTAAGGCTCGTCGGTACGCTCAATATGCACAAACCAGTAAACGTCGGCCCGCTTGGGCTTGCGGCTCAGGATGGAGTGCATTATTTTTTGCTCAATCTGTTTGCTACTGTTGGCCTTGGTTAAATAAATCAAATGCGTAGCAAATTTGGGGATGCCCTGGTCGGCGCTCATAGCCTGCAGCATCGGGATGTACTCTTTCAGATCAACAAAGTTGAGGAAGCGGTTGTTGATTTTGCGGGCCCGGTACCAGATGTACATGGTAAAAATCAGTCCCACCTCAAATACCAGGAAGAATAAACGTTTAACAATTTTAACGGCGTTGGCTACAAAAAACGAGAACTCAACGCTCAAAAATACGCACAAAATGATAAGCACCAACCAAGCTGGCCAATGCTTCACGTAACGCATAAAGTAATACATCAGCACGGTAGTCATCAACATGGCTATGGTGATTGAAAAGCCATAAGCCGCGGTCATAGATTCGGACGTTTTAAAGTACAGCGCTACGGCAATACAGCCAAAACACAAAATCCAGTTAATGCTCGGGATATAAATTTGTCCGCGGATGTTGCTGGGGTATTTAACCGTAACGCGCGGCCAGAAATTCATGCTCATGGCCTCGCTGATGAGCGTAAACGACCCGCTGATGAGCGCCTGGCTGGCAATAATGGTAGCCATGGTGGCAATGCCGATAGCGGGAAGCAAAAAGGCATGCGGCACAATCTCAAAAAACGGGTTTACTCCCTCAAAAGCCTGGTATTTGCTTTGGGTAAGCACCCAGGCACCCTGACCCAGGTAGTTAAGCACTAAACAGGTTTTTACAAAAATCCAGCTTACCTGTATGTTTTTACGACCGCAATGGCCCAAGTCGGAGTACAAGGCCTCGGCACCGGTAGTACACAAAAACACGGCGCCTAACAACCAGAAACCGTTAGGGTGCTGGGTTAATAAATCCCAGGCATAAACAGGGTTTAAAGCTTTAAATATTTGCGGATAATGGGCCACTTGGATGGTGCCAACAAAGCCCAGCATGATAAACCAAACCAGCATTACCGGGCCAAAAGCCTTGCCCACCACGTTGGTGCCAAACTGCTGAAAAATAAACAGCAGCAATATGATGCCTATCACAATGCCCAGAATCAAATCGTTACCGGGTACAAAGTGTTTACTTAGCGAGGGCACGAGGCTTAAACCTTCAATAGCTGAGGTTACCGAAATGGGCGGAGTAATAATACCGTCGGCCAGTAAGGTGCCGGCGCCAATAATGGCCGGAATCATTAGTTTTTTACCATAGCGGCGCACCAGCGCGTAGAGCGAAAAAATACCACCCTCGCCGCGGTTATCGGCCTGCAGGGTAATGATGATGTACTTAAAGGTAGTTTGCAGGGTAAGCGTCCAAAACACGCACGAGATGGCGCCCAGCACCAGGAACTGGTCGGCGCGACCGCCTTCTTTTAACAAGGTTTGAAAAGTGTAGAGGGGTGAAGTGCCGATGTCGCCGAAGATAATACCCAAGGTAACCAGGATGCCGGCACCCGAAAGTTTTCTGAGATGAGGACTGTTCATGAAAGTTTTAACGTAACCAATATTTCAATAGTTGCAAAGCCCTTAACAAGCAGTATGCCATTTTGAAAAAATACCCTTTCATTATGGTAAAACAGGTGTTTTTGGGTTTTTCACCGTTAGTGGCACCCTTCCATTTTGGTAGGGTGGTTTTTCATTTTGGGGGAGGGGTGGGCGATGAGTGAATGAGTGAGTTGTGAATGAGTGAATGATTTTGAGGTGCAGGTATGCGAATATGCGAATGTGCAGATGGGGAAGTCAATAAGTGAATGAGCGAATAAAATTCACTGCGTCATGGCAAGGTGCGAAGCCATCTTTTTAAGCTGATCCAGCGGTTGGGCTTGCCGATTGCAAGACTCAATTTAACAAAGAGTAGTGGGTTTTTGATTTGAGCTTGCGGTTGTTTACTTACTTCGTCGCCTCATTGCCGGCGAGGCTACTTCTTTTGACATATCCTCAAAAGAAGCAAAAACGCATAGCTGTTGCGATCACCTCACTGCCGCACAAGCCCTATGCTGGCCCGGGCGCAATAGCAGGCCTTTGCGCTTCTTGCCTGAATCGGAATTAACAGAATTGAAGACCGCAGCAAATCTGGCTTCATGAAAATCTTCCCTTCGGAAAGGTAGAGAGGAACTTAGCTTACGCAATGTATCAGAACCGGAATTTACCGTATTGCCAATCATGCTTTCAACAGTCCTCCCTTCCGAGTAGGATTTAGTTGGGGCTTTTCTCGCTGCCGCAAGCCCCCTGGCTTATGGCCGGCCGATGGGTTTAGTAAATGAATTAAAGAGCAAACATAATATAGATCCTGTGTCCGGATTCACTCATTAGTTTCCACTTACTGACTTACAGACTCGGCCGACTCACTGACTTCAATAAATCTTATTGGCTTCAAAACTTCCACACCAAAATTCGGCTTACTTTTTGGCCTTGCGACATGGGGATGGTTTTTACTTCGGCGGCGCCCAGGTAGTCGAGCGATTTGTAGCAGCCGGGCAGGGTGGTTTTTTGCGAGATGAGCGATGAAAACCATTTGCACTGGCCGGCAAACTGCTTGCTTTCGCTCATCATTTTGTTCAAAAAGCGGGGTTCGCCGCCTTCGCACCACAGCTCGTTATTGCGGCCGCCAAAGTTGAGGCCCGCGCCCGCGTCCTGACCCAGTTTTTCCCATTTGCGTTGCGATTTTTCTTTCACCTCGCGCGATGACGAATGGAAGGGCGGGTTACACATCGTGATGTCGAACTTTTCGCCGGGCTTAATGATGCCCTCAAATATATGGTTGTACGACGTTTGCTTGCGTATTTGTATAGCCTTGCCCAAACCGTTAGCTTCCACTGTTTTTTGTGCCCAGGCGGCAGCAATATAGTCGGCCTCGCTGCCTACAAAGTTCCAGCCGTAGGCCTGGTGACCCAGCAGTGGGTAAATACAGTTAGCGCCCACGCCCACATCCAGTACCTTGATGCCGGAGCCGGTAGGGATAGCGCCGTTGTTGCCCTCGGCCAGCACATCGGCCAGGTAATGCAGGTAATCGGCCCGGCCGGGTATAGGCGGACATAAGAAGCCTTCGGGAATATCCCACGAGGCTACTGTGTAATAATGTTTCAGCAACGCCTGGTTTAACACTTTTACAGCCTCCGGGTCGGTAAAATTAATGGTCGGCTCATTCTGCTCGTTGCGGGTAAGGTAGCGGCGCAAGGCGGGCAGGGCCTTGGTCAGCTCGTTAAACGGGTAGCGCCCGCGGTACAAATTGCGCGGGTGCAGGTTGGTTTTATTGGCCGGGGTAGTGGGAGGTGTGCTCATGTATCGGATGCTGCTTTGGTGCAAAGGTACGGATTTAGCCAATGAGTGAATGAGTGAGTGGTGAATGAGTGAATTTAAGTCAATGAGTGAGTCAGTGAGTGAGTGAGTGAGTGAGTGAGTGAGTGAGTGAGTGAGTGAGTGAGTGAATGATTTTGATGTGCGGATATGCAAATGTGCGGATGTGCAAATGGGAAAGCCGATGAGTGAATGATTTTTTTAACAAATTATTAAATCCCCTTGGGTCTATATAAGAGTACTGGCCATTTACTCGTGTAAACTTACCACCTTGGTAATTTGCCAATGGTTGTTTTTTTGTTTCCAGAAGATGACAAACTTGGCGGGCTGACTTTCGGAGTGTTCAATCAGGTTGCGAAAACTATGATAGCCAAATTCAATGGCGCCGTAGCCAGGTATGTCATACACCTCGATACTGCCCGGTGTTAAAACGCGTTGTACTTTGCCGAATATGTTTTTTTGAATGGACTGTAGCAGCTCTTGCTTAGAGGTGATGAGTCCGCCGCGGTCGTGGTAAAACTCAATATTGTCTGCCGTTAACGAATCCATCAGCGCGGCTTTGCTACGGTTGTAAGTATCAAAGTAAAGGCTATCCATGTGTACAATGGTTTTATACAACGGCTGCGATGCCGGATTGTAAGCAGGGGGCATGTAGCGTTTAGACTTTAGTATAGCAGCGTTAGCTGTGGAATGATTTGATTTTGATGCTTTTGGTATTTGTGCTGATGCTGAAATAACTAATAAAAGGCAAGCAGTTAGTATGAGCAGTGTTTTCATAATAGGTTAGTCGACCATACTGGAATGATTGTTACAACATATAGCCAAAATTTTACAAAACCGCCTTTTCACCCTGCAAACGCAGGTTTCGTATGTCTGTTGTAACAAAATAATAGCCGTCAAATCTAAAGCCCATGCAACCTATTAATATCATTATCACCGGAACTACAGGCATGGTAGGCGAGGGCGTGTTGCTCGAGTGCCTCAAAAATCCGAAAGTGGCGCGTGTGCTTAGTGTGAGCCGTAAGCCTTCGGGGCATCATCATCATAAATTAACCGAATATCTGGTGCCCGATTTTATGGCGCTCCGGGTCGACGACGAAAAGCTAAAAGGCTACGATGCCTGTTTTTTTTGTGCCGGTATTAGCAGCATCGGTAAAAATGAAGCCGATTATACCCGCATCACTTATGATACAACGCTGCACTTTGCCGGCGTGGTGGCCGGCTTAAACCCAGATGCTACTTTTATTTACGTAAGCGGTGCCGGTACCGACAGTTCGGGTAAAGGCCGCCAGATGTGGGCCCGCGTAAAAGGGCGTACCGAAAACGACTTGCAGAAACTGGCATTTAAAAAAGTATGTAATTTCAGACCGGGGGTGATGCAGCCCGTACCCGGTCAGTTACATGTGCTAAAATGGTACAAATATGTGGGCTGGCTTTTTCCGGCCGTTAAACGATTCTTCCCAAACTCGGCCAGCACCTTACAGCAGGTAGCCCGCGCCATGGTGATTTGCGCCACTACCGTTGCCGGACGGAAGGTGATGGAAGTAAGTGATATTAACCGGTTAAGTGATAAGTGGGGGTAAATAGGTGTTTTGGCGTTGGTTAGAAGTTTTGCTTGTTTGCATCCTTTAATTTCTTACATGCCATGTGAAGATTGGTTTCTGCATAATTTGATGTACGGTAGTGGTGCTACACTTATTGCAGTCTCCTCATTGCCGGAGAGGCTATTTCTTTTGTCATAGCCACAAAAGAAACAAAAAGGCCTAGCTGTTGCGATCACCTGTCTGCCCGCAAGGCCTTTGCTGGCCCGGGCGCAACAGCGGGCCTTTGCGCTTTTTGCCCCCCAGCCCCCTAAAGGGGGAGTTTTTGAATGGCGGAGTGATTTATCGAGTGTTTAAAATAATTCGATACCTGTCAGCGGTCCACAAGCCAGGAGGCTTGCGGCAGCGGTGAATCGCCGTACTAATCAAAAGCTCCCCCTTTAAGGGGTTGGGGGGCTGTGCTTCCTGTCATCCTCCCCAGCTTCGGGCGAAATGCGGGCAGCACATGTTGGCCTGTGCGGTGGCAAAGGCCTTTTAGATTTTGCAGAAGGGCAGGGCAAAGTGTGCGAAGCCGGGGCAAAATATAAACAGCCTGTGGTGCAGCCCGGTTTTGCAGCGTAAAGGCCCAGTGCGAAAAGAAGCAAGCGGGAGGTGACTTGAATTTTTGCTTCTTTTGTTTCCAAGACAAAAGAAGTAGCCGCTCCGGCAATGAGGAGACAAAGCAGGTTGGTACTCACCAGCTTAAATCAAACCCGCGTTGAATCGCAAGTATCAAGATTTCTCTCTATCGTTCGAAATGACAAGGATTTTTTATTCACTCATTCACCACTCACTCATTCGCTCATTGGCTTCATTCACTCATTGGCTCCTCAATCACTAATCCTCAATAAATCTTTCTTATCTAACCATCCCTTACTTACCTGACCTTTGCGATTGGTAAACTCCACATAGATGTAGCCGTTCTGGTCGTCCTGGGCTACGAGGCGGGCTTTGTTCCATTTGTTGAGGTTGGCTTTGCGCTTGCTTTCGGCGTTGGGTTCGTTGTGGAAGTAGGCGTAATCGGCAAAAACGGTAAAGGCTTTGCCGGCATCCGGACCAGGGTTTTCCAAATTAGGCGGTTGCACGTAGGCGCGGGTGATGATGGGTTTGCCATCGCGGGTGGTGTCTAAGGGGCGCTTGGTGGTGGCGGTAGTTTGGGCACTGTCGGCCGATTTGCCTGGTATCCATTTGTAACCGGCGTAAACGCCCAAGGCAATCAGTACGAAACCTAAAATGATGGCCGTGGTGGTTGATAAGCCTTGTTGTTTGGGTTGGATGAGCGGCGGCAGACCGGCGGTGTTTGTCGCGTTGCTGTTAGCGCTGGCAGCGGCAGGGCGGCCTTGTTGCAGGGCGGCCAGTTCGCTTTGCGTTTGGGCGAGGGCTTGTTTGGCCTCACTGAGTTCGCGCTCAAAGCGCATGGTTTTTTCTCGCTGTTGCAGCAGCAGGTTGGTGAGGCTGTCGTTCTGGCTTTGCAGCACCAGCGATTTTTCGGTGTCGCTTTTAATGGTGAGGGCGCTGTGCTGGGCCTGGATGGCCTGATGCAGCTCGGAGCCGTTGGCGAAACGCTGGTTGGGCTGCTTTTGCAAACAGCGGGTAATGATAGTGAGCAGCCACTCGGGCACCTGCATTTCGCGGCTTTGCTTGTCGGCATCCCAAAAGTCGGGCAGGTGCTGGCGGCGCAGCTCGAGCAGGTCGGGTGGTGGGGTTTCCATGTGGGCCAGCATCACCAGGTTGCGGGCGGTGGCAGCGCTGCTGTTGAGCGGGAACGGCACCACGCCGGCCAGCAACTCGTACAAAATGATGCCATAGCTGTAAATATCGCTTTGCGGCAGCAGTTCGCCCTCATTTTGCTCGGGTGCCATAAACTCTACGGCACCGGCATTTCGCAGGCTGCTTCGGCGTTGCTCGTCGGTCATGATGGCCAGGCCAAAATCGAGCAGCATGTAGTTGCCGGTATTTACGTTGTACTTGATATTGTTGCTCTTGATATCGCCGTGGTTAACGTTTACCTGGTGGCAATGGCTCAGGGCCAGCGCCAGTTGGTTGGCTACCTTGATCACCTCGGGGATGGTAAACACCGGTTCGTGCGGGGGCTGCAGCAGTTCGGCTAGGTCCGGTCCCTCGATGTATTCCATCTCGATGTAGGGCAGCGAACCGCTCTCGGTAATGCCCGAACTATAAATTTTAACTACATGGGGTGTAGGGCGCTCGTTGACTTTTTTAAGTTTTTCGACCTCGTTCTGGAAGTTGCGGAAATTTTTGTCGTCGGCACTTTCCGAATAAATAGGCGTAGGCAGCAGCTTAACCGCCACCACAATTTCGCCGGTGCGCTTGGCCTTATATACCGAACCCTGCCCCCCGTTGCGCAAGGCCCCCAAGTTTTCGAGCCCCTGAGCTATGGTAAATACTTTACCCATGTAGTGTTTATTGTTTTTTGTGGTGTAAACTGGAAAGAGTAGCGAATGGTTTTAATTGAACAGATTTATAGAATAAACTGATTCGAGAAATTGATATCTCTTTGCAAACGGATTCAGAATATAATACTCATTCAACCATAAAAGATAAATTAATTTTTTTACTGAATAATATCGAAATCTATCAGGTTAATGTAATCAGACAAAGAAATTTTGTTAGTTAACTTCGTTAATGCATCGTCGATTTTGACAGTAGCAGTTCCATGTAAAGAACTGGATTCATGACGCACACGTATTTTCACTTTATCGTAGTTGTCTCTTACAAAATTGTCATTATAAATAGCACAAGCTAATTTATCTAAACATTGAGATGCGTGAATTAAAGACGTTTCAAATTTAACGTTATTTTTAATATTAAAACTAATGATAAATATTCTATCTACACTGCTAAAATCTTGATAATCAAAGCCCAAAATACCCATGTTCGTAATTATATGAAGTAAACTGGCTTCATATCTAACGTTTATTTCATCTGTACTACCTAATTTCTCTACAATTTCTTTTGAGTAATTTAGTGTGAACAATACTTGTGCGAATCTCAAGACCCCATAAATTTTTTTTACCCAATCATAAATTGTGTAAAACTGTCCATATGTAAGCACTTTTGATATCGCTGTACCGCTCTTGTTATATGTGACAATTATTCTTTCGTTTACTTCGATTTTGTATGACTTGTGAGCAGAAATGTTACGCCATTGATGACAGGAAATGCCTAATTCAGGATCTTGAGCGTATAACATAAATTCTTTAGGATAGAGCTTACTAAGATTATCAATAAGATCACCAAACTTATATGCTTTCTCATAGCAGTCTGTTTGTTTTAAGTTATATTGTACGAATGTTTTTAACAGCTTTAATCTCGGTTTAAAACATCCTTCTAGTATTTCGTCAATAGCATTGAATAGCAAAGAAATTTTATCTCTTTCTGAAAGGCTTTGAAAATCAGGTTTCAACAAGATATTAGACATCCATCTTTTATCTGTATTTGATATGTCATGAAACGATTTAGATAAAGCTTCTATTACAAAATTTTCATTCGTTAAACTTGTTGATTTAAATTGATGGAATGTCCAGTTAAATAATTCCACATAATTTGTATCGCTTACAAATTTTATGTAATTTATTAGTTCAATTCTTAACACCGACAGATTTTTTTCCACTAACTTTTCATCTTTAAAATAATTACTGAAAAGCATTTTAATTAAATCGTTCCAGTCTTTAATAGAGTAATCATCAATTGAAACATTGCCAGTTTTAAGTATATCATTCAAAGTCATCGCTTAAAAAATTATGGGTTATAAAACGAGAGATAATTTATATGCTCTTATTTTTCCTTATACTCTAGCCCTGTCCAATACATCTGCCATCCGCACAATTCTCGGCTGAAATTTCACCAGCACCTATACTTTAACAAATATCAAGGTTTAGTAGAAAGCCTTCAATAACTTAATACATAAAGAATCTAACTTCGTCAATCTGCAGGCTGAACAGGAAAATACAATCGACGTTCCTTAGTTGTCCATTCACTTAGCGTTAAAGGTATGTTTATCAACGAAATATCTTCAAAGCTGATATCGTAACTGCTTGACCAATCGTACCTGTCATCATATTGACCATCCCAAAAAGTTAACCGGTTTGCAACCTTCTCTTCAATAAACACATCCTCGTTGTTGATGTAGGTATTTAAATAGGCTACCGTATCGTTTGTTGAAGCACCAATTAATAAATTAACCTGCAGATAGCCGTAATCTGTAAATACGTTAAATTCTCCACTGTCTGGGTCGCCCTCGTACATAAAAGGTGGCTCTTTTTCAAAGTATAATCTCAGGACATTGTCGGTTGGCATGTCCCAATGTAAAAGTTTTACCTTAATGGCTTCCAGTTGTAAGCGTTCATCACCAGGGAGGAACAAATATTTCTTCAGCGTTGATATCATAACGTATAAGCTTTAAGGTCTCAATTCAACCGATCAATCCTCCCGCCTTTCCCGCGCATCTGCCATCCGCACAATTCTCGGCTGAAACTTCGCCAGTACGTCTACCAGGTCGTGTTGGGCGGCCATCACGGTGTGGATGTCTTTGTACACCATGGGCGCTTCGTCCAGGTCGGAACCGATAAGCGTGATTTTTTTGTCGTGCAGTTCGGCCTCCACCAAATCGCACTGTATGGTTTTAAAGGCCGCGCTCCGGCTCATTACCCGGCCCGCACCGTGGCTGGCCGAGTTAATGCTTTCGGTATTACCCTTGCCGCGCACCACAAAGCCCGGCGTACTCATGCTGCCCGGAATAATGCCCAGTACGCCCGCGCCGGCCGGGGTAGCGCCCTTGCGGTGCACCATTACCTCGGTGCCGTCGGCGAGTTGCTCTTTCCAGGCAAAGTTGTGGTGGTTCTCAATCCGCAGCAGGGGCTGCAGCTTAAGGTCGCGGGCAATTTTGTTGTGTATTTCGTGGTGGTTGGCGCTGGCATAATCGCCGGCCAGGTTCATGGCAATCCAGTATTCCTGCCCGTCTTCGGTATCCAAATCCAGCCAGGCCAGGTGCTTGGCCTCGGCAGGTCGCTTGGTTTAGATCGGAAGAGCGTCGTGTA
>CAXYKR010000026.1:0-13661 GCA_964277815.1 uncultured Mucilaginibacter sp.
CCGTTATACCGGGCAATTTCTTTTAAATCGGGGTAAACGGAGTACTGCCCAACTTCGTGTATAATTAAGGGCACCGTTAAACCGGACACGGCTTTGCTATAATCTGTTTTAAAATCGGGCGGATTGGTGTTGAAAATGCCCTGCCCCCGTACCCACGCTTTGTTGGTATACTGCGTAATAAAATAATCATCTACTGGCTCGGGCGCTTTGCCGTGACCTTGTTGAAAACTGAAGGTAGTGGTGGTATACAAATGTCGGTTGTCCTGTTTTTTGAGTTTGGTCACTAAAGCCTGCAACCAGTCGAAATCACCTTCCAACTCGTTACCCATGCTCCAGAAACAAAACGATGGGTGGTTGCCGTAATTATCAATGATGCGTTGTGCCTCATCTTCTAAATAGCTTAGTGTAGGCTTGTCTTTACCCACGTTAAGGCTCCACAAAGGCAGTTCAACATGCAGATAAAAACCCAACGAGTCGGCCACTCGGAAAGCAGCCTCGGGCGGGCACCACGAGTGGAAGCGTAAATGATTTAAACCATATTGCTTTGCCGCACTAAAAACTTTAACCCAACCGGCGACCTCCATGGGCGGATGCCCCTCAATCGGGAAAATATTACACTCCAGCGTACCACGCAAAAAGAGCGGACGACCATTAATTTGAAGCGCATTTTGCACCGATGCCAGATTACGGAACCCAAAATATTCTGTTTGCGTATACACTACCTTTCCCGATGCGTCTGTCAGTACAGTTTTCCAGGTATAAACGTTGGTATTAAATTCATCCCAAGGAAGGCATTGAGGTATTTTGAGGTTTACTTGTTGCGACACCTCGTTACCGATAGCCGCACGCGCTGTTTTTGCTATCTGTTTACCGCCAAGAGCAACAAAACTTTGCATATAAAGCTTTTGAGCACCTACAGACGTAAACTCAATATGGGCACTTACTTCTTTAGCTGATAGCGATGCATTTACTTTGATGGTTTTCAATCCGGCAGCATCGCGCAACTCCATACGGCCAATCACGCCATTCCAGATAATCTGGGTACCATCGGTATAAGCGTGGGCAAAATCGTTAAAACTGATGTCGTGTTGCTTCCGGTTATCAATGCGCAAGGTGATAACGTGGTTACCTGCACTGAGTTTGCCTAACATAAAATTTTGTGGTGCAATCAGGCTTTCCTGCGGGTCAACCGGTGCACCATCTATCCAGCAATCGGTTTTCCAGATGACCCGCTCTAACAGCAACGATGCGTTATCCATGGCCTTATCCAACATAACCGTTTTTTGATACCACACCGGACCAATATACCGGTGCCGCCGTGTAAGGTGCAGCATCACTTCCTTATTGAGCCGGGTGGTGTCTACAGCAACAGCATCGCCTACCCCGGCATCATCCAGTGTACCGGGTAGTGTAATGCGCTTGTCTAAATGTGCTTTATACCATTGCTTGCTTACTCCTTCGTCCCGTGGGTCGAGCCGATAAGACCATTGGCCCGCAACCGAAACCACATGGGGTTGTGCAGACACAAAAGCCGTAATCAATAACAGGAGAATACTGAAGCAAGCCCTTTTCTGGTAAGTATTTAAAAGTATCGTTCTCATATCGCATTTACGTTTTGCACCACAAACTACCGGTAAATAACTACAGTTGCAGCCCTATCTCGTTGCGACTATACTATTTATTTAAAGGCTGGTAAGTGTTAAATCAGGTTTATAATATGGCATACACCTCTAAAACCGGAAAGACGACACCTATTAATTAAGGTAACCCAATACCCAGTCTGAAGAAGTTTACAGAACAAAACTATAGCGAAATGAAGATTGAACAATAGACAATTTGCGCTAAAAAATAGATTATCTTATTGCTAAGGATAGCTCTCCTTTAAATTGATGGATACTCAATTAAGCTATAATGGCTGACATGAGCGATGCATTCCTGTAAAATATTCCTGCCTGGAGATTTATTTTACCGCTGATGGCGCAGCAGCTTCTCTACCGATGGTTACATTACTAAAAACAATGTTTTCAGCGTTAGTAAAACTGATGCCGTTGGTACACGAATCTATCTTGATATTCGAAAAGTAAACACCATTTACTTTTTTGTTGGGATATCCCTGTATGGCCAGCCCGGTATGTGTTGCCGATTTAAAGCTTACCCTGTCAAAATAGATATCATGAATGTCAGTAACATGGCCTTTGCCCTCGCCGTGGTAAAATGAGGTAATAAATATACCGTCCTCTACCTCCCCGAATTGTACATTTTTAACAAATACATTTTTTATGAACCCGCCCCTATCCGGATTTGACTTCAAATAGATACCCCGCTTGCAGTAACCACCATAAGTGCAGTTTTCTACAAATACGTTTTGTACACCTGCCGACATCTCGCTACCAATAACCACACCATGTAAACCTTTAAACCTACAATTACGGATAACAATATTTTCTGACGGTGATGCGGTATCCCAGCCTTCGCGGTCGCGACCAGCTTTGATTGCCACGTTATCGTCGGCGTTGTTAAAGTCAATGTCTTCAATCAAAACATTTTTTGAATATTCAGGGTCAAAGCCATCATTGTTTTTATTGAAAGCATCAAACTTTACCTTCCGGGCAGTGACGTTTTCCGACTTTAAAAAATGAAATGACCAGAAGGGCGAGTTCTTGATGGTGATGCCCTCTACCAATACATTTTTACATTCAAAAAACTGGATAAATTGCGGGCGCAGGTAGTGCCCTTTACCAAACACACGACTGGCTAAAGGCCTGTTTTCATGGTTCATCTTCCGGGACAATTCCTGGTCGGGCTTTTGCCTGTCATACCATTTGCCAAAGCCATCCTTACCGTTGCCATCTATAGTCCCCTCACCGATGATGGCCACGTTTTTAACTTTGTAGGCATAAATAAGCGGACTATAATTTTGAATAAACGTACCCTCCCAACTGGTAGGCACTGCAGGCAGGTAATTTTCGGCATTGGTGCCAAACACCAGTTTAGCACCCTTTTGCAAATCAATACAGGTATTATCTACCAGGTGTATTGGCCCGTTAACCAGGTATACACCGGCCGGAACCACTACCCTGCACCCGCCCTTGGTTTTACACGCAGCCATCGCTTTATCAAAGGCCGGCTTGCAGTCTGTAGCCGAATCGCCTTTGGCACCCAGGTTAGTCAGGATAATTTGGTTGGATGAGATTTGAGGGGCTTTGATATTGCTTAGAATCTCCTTGAGCTTTTCTGCCGGAGATACTTTTCGTTCCTGGTGTGGTTTGCACGAACAGAATAAAAATATCAGGATTACTAAGGCAGCAGAGATTTTATGCAGAGAGATTTTCAAATTAACCATCATCCGCAATTTGGCATATAATTAATTGAAAAGCAACCTGCCTTGCGCCTGTTCATGTAACAAGTAAGGTAACAATTCATTAGCTTCGGAATAGCGTAATGATGTTACCGCATTTACAGTAACAGACGACTGAGTGGAAACTAAACCAGCGTTTTTACAGCTTGTTAATCTCGTCGATAAGCATTTTGCTTAAACCGTTAAAATAGCGTTTGATGCCATAGCCTATAACCCATTGCAACCCGCGGGTAGCATTGGTTACAAAAACCTCATCTGCCTCATGCAAAATATCGGGGTTAATTTGTGCCTCGGTTACCGGTATTTCTTTCTCAATGCACAGGTTTATAATCACCTGCCTCATAATACCGGCCACACAACCTTCGCTCAGCGCCGGGGTATATAAGTGGTTCTGGTACCAAACAAAAACATTCGAACTGATGCTTTCACATAAAAAGCCACCTTGGTTAAGTAGAAAAACATCGTCCAGTTTATGTTCATTTTTATACAAACCAGCCATCACGTAAGGCAATGCATTACAGGTTTTATAGTTAGACAGGTAATTTACTGGTTTGAGTACCTCGGTATAAACGTCCATTATTAAACCTTTTTGGTTTAACCGGTAATTCGAAACCTCATCCGGAATCAACTCCAGGCACCAGCCCGATTTATTATCGTCTGGTGTGTATAAACCACCGGCATCCCGATACACGGTAAGTCTTAAACGACCATGTTTAGCCTTGTTCCATACGCCCAGTTCCTGCGCTTTATCTTTTAAAAACCAACTGTCTAATAAGCTATACCCTTCCAGTTTTAGGGCTTTCATGCCTTGTTGGAGACGGTCGGCATGTAAATCGGCAAATTTTAGCTGCCCGTTTACCAGGCGCATACTTTCAAACAAACCGTCGCCATATTTAAAGGCCCGGTTACTAACCCCTATCACAGCACTGTCAGCAGCTACCAGCTGACCATTAAAATTCACAAAATTTGGCATCATGAGTTAGTGTAAACAAAGTTCTATGTGTTTTGCTCTACCGTACCGGCAATATATTTTCGCCATTTTTGCAGTACAGCTTCAAAGTCGGCAGGCAAAGGTGCCTCAAAATAAACAGATTTACGGGTAGTTGGGTGTACAAAACCTAAACTTTGCGCATGCAGGGCTTGCCGGGGCATTAATTCAAAGCAGTTTTCAATAAACTGCTTGTATTTGCTAAAGGTAGTCCCCTTTACAATTTTATCACCGCCGTAGGTAGCATCGCTAAATAAAGGATGCCCGATGTGCTTCATATGCGCCCTGATTTGGTGGGTACGTCCGGTTTCTAAGCGGCACTCTATCAACGTTACATAACCAAAGCGTTCCAGCACTTTGTAATGCGTTACCGACCATTTTCCTTTTGTTTCGTCATCATAGATGGCCATTACACGGCGGTCGGTTACACTGCGGCCAATGTAGCCCGTTACGGTACCATCCTGCTCTAAATCGCCCCAGGCTAATGCCAGGTACCGGCGATTGATAGTATGCTCAAAAAACTGCCGGGCCAGCCAGGTCATGGCTCGCTCATTTTTACTGATGAGCAGCAGTCCTGAAGTGTC
Source organism: uncultured Mucilaginibacter sp. (assembly GCA_964277815.1). Taxonomy (GTDB): domain Bacteria; phylum Bacteroidota; class Bacteroidia; order Sphingobacteriales; family Sphingobacteriaceae; genus Mucilaginibacter. Next base: position 4,931 of record CAXYKR010000026.1, read on the forward strand.
CTTATCAATCCGGTGCACCAACCCCGGGCGACCATCATTACCCGGCAACGTAGGTAATTGCTGAAAATGGTATACCAAAGCATTTACCAAAGTGCCGGTATAATTATTATACCCCGGATGCACTACCATACCTGCCGCTTTATTCACAATCAGCACATCATCATCCTCGTAAGTAATTTCAATCGGAATATTTTCCGGGTATACCTCGGTATCGCGCGGCGGATGCGGTAACACCACCGATATCACGTCGGCCGGCTTAACCTTGTAACTGGGTTTTACCGGCTTATCATTAACCAGCACATTGCCCAAATCAATAGCATTTTGTATGCGGTTGCGCGACGCGTTTTCCACGCGGTGCATCAAAAACTTATCTATACGCAGCAATGACTGGCCTTTATCAACCACAATACGCAGGTGTTCGTACAAATCCTGCTCATCGCTTTCATTTAGTATAGTATCTGTCAACATTTGGGCAAAAATACGCCTTTTCGTCGGGCCGTTGCCGGGCAATTTTTATTATATTTGGGGATGAAGAAAGTTTTGTCCCTAATCATAACTATTCTCACCATAAGCACCTTACAAACTAAGGCACAGTCTGACGGCTTTTCCCAACTTTTAAAGGCGGCTCCTGGTGATGCAGAAAAACTATTGAATGCTTACGGAACCCCTTTGTTTAAAGGTTTTGGCACCGGTTTAAACAACGGTTGGACCAACACTGCCAAAACCAAAGGCTTTTTACATGTTGACGTACGCGTGTCTACCTCGGGCGTGTTTGTTCCTCAGGCCGATAAAAGTTTTGACGTTACCAAAATAGGTTTAAGCTCCAACATCAGGCCTATTCCGGGCAGCCCTAATATTACACCTACCGTTGCCGGCGATAAAGACATGACATCAGCCACTTTAGGCATTTACTCCAATAACAACGTACTGGTAGACCAATTTACTTTGCCCAAACGCGTTACCCCGGTTATACCCGCACCACAAATACAAGCCACCGTTGGCTTGGTAAAAAGCACCGACTTTACCGTGCGCTATATTCCTAAAACTAAAATTAGCACCGATTTAGGCTCGGTAGGTATGATAGGTTTTGGCCTGAAGCACAACATCATGGGTGATATTTTTACCGGCCTGAGCAGACGATTGGCTCCATTTGATTTGGCTATTGCTGCAGGCTATACCCGCCTGAATTACGAATTACCTGTTGAAATACGCCCCGGCGCAGGTAAAGTGCCTGATGCTGCCAGCGCTAATAAAACAGACTTTAGTACCCAGCGCATCGAAGGTCATTTCAGCGGATTTAATATCCAGGCTATCATTTCTAAAAAACTATTGTTCTTTACCCCGTTTGCAGCCGTAGGTTATAATGCAGCACGCACTAACGTAGGCTTGCTGGGTAATTTCCCGGTGAGTAGTGGCATAGCAACTTACACCGTTTACACGGACCCGGTAAACATCAATACCAACAGCATTAACAATGTTAAAATTGATGCAGGCTTTCAGTTAGACCTGGCTTTTCTTAAAATTTATGCCTCCGGCAGCCTGGCCAAATATAAATCGGTTACGGCCGGCGTGGGTTTAGGGTTTTAACGGCTAATGAGTTTTGATTTAGAAATTTTCAGCCCTATTCATGCCTGGAACCACCAGGTATTTGCCGAAAAAAAACTCAAGGTTTTTATCAAGCGTGATGATTTAATTCATCCGCTCATATCCGGCAATAAGTGGCGTAAATTAAAATATATACTACAGGAGGCACATCGTCGGCAAAAAAACCATTTGGTAACTTTTGGCGGAGCCTTCTCCAACCATTTACTGGCAACCGCTGCTGCCGGAGCCCGGTTTGGGTTTAAAACCACAGGCTTTGTGCGCGGAGAAGAAGTGCAAAACAACACCTTATTTTTATGCCGGCTGCACGGCATGAATTTAATATTTACCAGTCGCGAGCAGTATAAAAATAAGCCTGCGTTATTTGAAAGCTATTTTGCCGATGATACACAGGCTTATTTTATTGACGAAGGCGGCGCCTCGCCCGAGGCCGTAAAAGGCTGCAGTGAACTGATTGACGAATTGCCAATCAGTTACAATCATATTTTTTGTGCTTGCGGTACCGGCACTACAGCAGCAGGTATTATCACCGGCTTGCAACAGCAGCAACTGCCCTCCCTGTTTCATGCTATACCCGTTTTTAAAAACGGTGAGTTTATGCGGCAAGAAATAAATAACTATTTAGATACGCCTACAGACTACGAGCTGCACACAGCTTATCATTTTGGCGGCTATGCCAAAACCACAACGGGGTTAATAAATTTTATCAAAAGCTTTGTAGCATCAACAGGTATCCTGATTGAGCCGGTTTATACCGCAAAGGCGCTCTACGCCGTTTTAGACCTCGCCACTCGAGATTACTTTAAGCCCGAAAGTAACATTTTAGTTATACACAGCGGCGGAATTTTTGGACTGCTTGGTTTGGAGCACAAGTTTTAGTAGAAGCTTTTACCCAAGGATAAAAAATCAAAATATTTATTTCATAGATTCAAAATCCATTTTAAATAAAACTTATTTTTGAAAACAGTCTTATTTAGACAAATACTAAATCCAAACAATATACTTATTATCAGTATTTTACCGATGCTGATTTTCTTTTTAGTACAAGGTTTAAATCACTTTTAATCAGTCAACGATTTCAGCTTCCTTGTAGTAACGAAAGCCTGCTTTTTTTCGTATTAAAAAATATTGTGCTAAAACATTTTAGAATAGTATGTATGAGTAATATCACCCTCACTAATTCGTTACTTATACAATAGCATAATTTTCATAAACAATATGCTATTATTGCGTTATTCTTTTGAGTGCAGGCCGGTACAATTATAATATTAGTTATAACAACTGCAATCACAGTATAAACTAAAAATTAACTTAATCACAAAGGAACATAGGATTATTGTTAACATGAGCAAACAAACGGAAAAACTTAAAAAACAACTTTTAGAAATCTCTGATGTAGTAAATGCTTTTCAATCTGAAGCTGTACAAGTAAAAATTGTTGACAGACTTTTAGATTCTATCCTGGAAGACAGAGACAGTGACGATGCAACCTCGAGAAAGCCACGCAGCTATCAGGCCGATGGCGAGTCGAGACAACGGGAAAGTATCAGAAAGCCGGGTGCCACCAAGGTATTGAACCAGCTTTTACAAACAGACTTTTTTGACCAACCGCACTCTATTGCAGATATTGCTACACATTGTAAAGACCAGTACGACTCGGACTTTAAAACATCTGAATTGTCAGGTATACTATTAAAACTGGCTAATGAAAGCAAACTTCGCCGCGAGCGCAGTGAAGAAAATAACCGCTTTGAGTACGTTAAAGCGTAAGAAAACAAAAACGGATTTCAAACCAAGGACCTCATGCCCCCTTATTTGAAATCCGTTTTTTTATTTCAAATCAAACAGGCTGTCTACGCCTAATATCTTTCTGGAGGTAAACCCTTCCGCATACCGGGCTTGTATCGAACGGCCCATCTCTCGTGCCCTTGCTTCTACCCCAACAATAAATTCGGGCGATGAAATGTAGGTTTGCGGTTCGTCTTCCCACTCCGGGTTATGAAACTGCGAGCCATAAGCCATAATGCTGGCAATTTTGGTGTCCCAGTATTCCGTCACGTCAACCACCACATCGGGCTTAATGTGCACGTCTTGTATAAAGTGCAACAATTGCTTAGGTCGCCATGCTTCTTGCGGCTGGCCGTCATCAAAAGTTTCAATTTTGCGTAGCCCAGATAAAAAGCAGGCCGTTTGCACTAAATCACTGGCACGGCCATGGTCAGGATGCCGGTCGTGATAAGCGTTAGTAATCACAATCTCGGGCTGGTAACGCCTGATTGCTTCAATTACCTTAAGCTGATATTCTTTGGTGTTCTCAAAAAAACCGTCGGGTATACCTAAGTTATCCCGCACTGCCAGGTTTAATATCTCGGCAGCCGCAGCAGCTTCGCGCGAGCGTATTTCGGCAGAGCCACGGGTACCCAACTCGCCACGGGTTAAATCAACAATGCCTGATTTTTTGCCTATAGCATTGTGCTTCAATATCACACCGGCACAGCCTAATTCGGCATCATCAGGATGAACGGGTAAAACCAGTATATCCAGCTTAACCATGCTGCAGTAAGGCTACGTCTACCGCCAACAAATCGCTGATTTTTTTTCTGATTTTAGCTGATGTAGGCTTGGTAAACGGATAGAAAAAATCCTGTACATGACCGCTGCGGTCAACCAGGTATTTATGAAAATTCCACTTGGGGGCTGATTGTACGCGGCCATTTTCTTTTTTGCTGCTTAAAAACTTAAACAACGGGTGAGCCTGCGCACCTTTCACCTGCATTTTACCAAAAACCGGGAAATGCGCACCGAAATTAATTTTGCAGAATTTACCTATCGAACTGCTATCCAAAGGTTCCTGTCCACCAAAATCGTTAGACGGGAATGCCAGTATCTCAAAATCCTGCCCCTCAAATTCGTGCCGCAATTCTTCGAGTTCTTTAAGTTGTGGAGTAAAACCACACTGCGAAGCTGTATTTACAATTAACAGAACTTTGTTTCTGTATTCACTCAAGTTCACTTCTTCACCGTTTAGCTTTTGCACGCTAAACCGGTAAATACTTTGATCGTCCATTCGTTAATAAAATCTGTTGGAATAATATCCGGCTTGCCGTAAAATAGCCTCAATATCCCGTTCCTGTTCAGGATCGTACGTTTCTTTTAAATTGTGGCCAAATATACGAGCTACCGATTGAAACATGAAAGCATGAAATCCGCCTTTTAACTGTTTGGCCAGTTCGTAGCTGGTGGTGCCGGTTTCGCGGTCAATCAGCTTTATTAATATCTCACCCTGGGTTATGGTAAGGTTTTTAACTTGTGAGTTAAACAATTCTTTTACTTGCGTTTCACATGTTTTGATGAGTTCTTTCTGCTGCTTCTTGTCGGTGGTCACTGCCAGGTCGCGCTGCAACTGCCGGTATTTATCGCCGGCAATACGTGCATATGGTATTACTTTGTAAACATTGTACCGTAAACGGTAGTAGGCCTTACGGTCTTCCTCGCTTGCAAAAATGCGCACGCCTTTTACCGTAAACTCAGGTAGCACTACCCAAGGCACTAATTCGCCGTTTAAATCCGTTAAATAGGTTTTAATGGTATCGTTTTTGCCAACCTTAGGATGTGGCAGCTGGCTCTGCGACATAACCCGTCCCACAACACAGCAAAACAATAGCATTAACCCAATAAATTTCATATATTTACTTAACACAAAAATAATGCTATTTCCTGATGTTTTACAAGTAACGGGCATAAAAAAATATTGTTGCATTATTTATGATATACAGATAACAAACGCTTATAAATGAAAGATTTAGTGATTGATCTGGAAGCTGAAAAAGCGGAAATATTAAAAAGATACCGTACCCTGCTGCGTGCATCAAAATCAACCTTGCAAAAAGGTGATAAAAAGATGATACGCAAAGCATTCGAAATGGCTGTAGAAAGCCATAAAGACATGCGCCGCAAATCTGGCGAACCCTATATATACCATCCTATTGCGGTAGCGCAAATTGCTGCCGAGGAAATTGGCTTGGGCACCACCTCTATTGTTTGTGCGCTACTGCATGACGTAGTCGAAGATACTGACGTATCGCTGGAAGATATTGAGCGCGAGTTTGGTAAAAAGGTGGCTAAAATTATTGATGGTCTTACCAAAATATCGGGTGTTTTTGATACCAACAGCTCATTGCAGGCCGAAAACTTCCGCAAAATGCTGCTTACGCTGGCGGATGATGTACGGGTGATTCTCATTAAACTGGCCGACCGCCTTCACAATATGCGCACCATGGAGTTTATGCCGCGAGATAAGCAGCTTAAACTTTCGTCAGAAACGGTTTACCTGTATGCCCCGCTGGCACATCGCCTGGGCTTATATGCCATAAAGTCAGAACTGGAAGACTTGTCCATGAAATACATGGAACGCGAGACTTACCAGTTCATCAAGAAAAAGCTGAACGAGAAAAAGGCTGAGCGAGAAAGATTCATCCATGATTTTATTGAGCCGGTAAAAGCCGCCTTAACCAGCCAGGGTTTACATGCCGACATTTTTGGCCGTCCTAAGTCTATCCACTCCATCTGGAATAAGATGAAGAAAAAGGCTATTCCCTTTGAGGAGGTTTATGACTTATTTGCCATCCGGATTATACTCGACAGCACGCCTGAGAACGAAAAATCGGATTGCTGGAAAGCATACTCAATAGTAACCGACTCGTACCGGCCTAACCCCGACCGTTTGCGCGACTGGGTGTCATCGCCTAAAGCCAACGGCTACGAATCATTACACACCACCGTGATGGGGCCGCGTGGCCAGTGGGTGGAGGTGCAAATACGCACCAAGCGTATGAACGAAATTGCCGAAAAAGGTTTTGCCGCACACTGGAAATACAAAGAATCATCATCAGACAGCGGCTTAGACCAATGGATACATAAGGTACGCGAATTACTGCGCAACCCGGATAGCAATGCGCTCGACTTTTTGGACGACTTTAAGATGAACTTGTTTAGCGACGAGATTTTCATCTTTACGCCAAAAGGTGCGCTAATACAATTACCATCCAACGCTACCGCGCTCGATTTTGCATTTGAAATTCACTCTGATGTAGGTGCCAGTTGTATTGGGGCCAAGGTTAACCACAAACTGGTCCCGCTTAACTACAACCTGCAAAACGGCGACCAGGTAGAAATCATTACCTCGAGCAAGCAAACGCCTAAAGAGGACTGGCTGAACTTTGTAGTTACGGCAAAGGCCAAGGCTAAAATTAAATCGTCGCTTAAAGAAGAGAAACGTAAGATTGCCGAGGACGGTAAAGAAATACTGGAGCGTAAGTTAAAATCGCTTAAGATAACTTACAACAGCGATAACATTCAAAAGCTGACACTTTTCTTCAAGCTGCCATCCAGCCAGGATTTGTTTTATAGGGTTGCTAAAGGGCAAATTGACCTTCAGGACTTAAAAGAATTTCATATTGCAGAACGCACGGTAGAAAACAAACCGCAGGATAAGATTGACCAGGAGCAGGTACAAAACCTGATGCGCAGTGTTAAAGCTAAAGACAGCGATATACTGCTGATTGGCGAAGACATGCAGAAGATAGATTACAAGCTGGCTACCTGTTGTAACCCTATCCCTGGCGATGATGTATTTGGTTTTATTACCGTGAGCGATGGTATTAAGATACACCGTACCAACTGCCCTAATGCTGCCAAATTAATGGCCAATTATGGCTACCGCATTGTTAAAGCCCGCTGGACTACCCAGCACGAACTGGCTTTCCTGACCGGCTTACGTATTACAGGGATTGATGATGTGGGACTGATTAACAAGTTAACCACCGTTATTTCAAACGACTTTAAGGTAAACATGCGCTCTATTACGGTTGACAGTGATAACGGCATTTTTGAAGGCACTATTATGATGTACGTAAACGATACCGAGCACCTGGACAACCTGATTAAACGCTTAAAACAGGTTAAAGGCGTTACGGGCGTAAACCGCTTTGATTCTGCCCCGGCACCCATCGAAAAAGCTTCATAAAATAACCGGGCATCGGGGTGGAAAGCGCAGCAACAGGCTTAAGTCATATCTGTTAGCTTTGCACCCCGGCCGTTTGATTGTGTGCAATAATTCCTAACTTTGAAGTCTTAACAGTTTTATTACTATGCCTCTACAGGAAACCATTGATATGGTTAAAAAAATTTTCGAGGCGTATCTCGAAAATAAAAGTTTGCGCAAAACTCCCGAGCGTTTTGCCATCCTCGAAGAAATTTACTCACGTAACGATCACTTCGATGTGGAATCATTGTACATCCACATGAAGAATAAAAAATACCGCGTTAGCCGTGCTACGGTATATAACACCCTCGAACTACTGGTTTCGTGCGATTTGGTAACCAAGCACCAGTTTGGCAAAAACATGGCCCAGTTCGAAAAATCATACGGTTACAAACAACACGACCATATTATCTGCATTGATTGTGGCAAGGTAGTGGAGTTTTGCGACCCACGCATCCAGCAAATACAAAGCATGATGGGCGATTTGCTTAAGTTTGATATTAAGCACCACTCGCTAAACTTATACGGTAACTGCAATAAATTAAAAGAAGGCCATTGCGACCGCAAAATATAGAGGCTCTGAACTTTCCCGTCAGTTTTAAGTGCACAAACTTTACAATTGATAGAGATAGTTTCCTTTATAATCTTACTTTTGCAGCTTAAAAAGTAAGACTATAAATTAATTATAATCATACGTTATGCCGGACTGTTTTCGGCATCTTACACTAACATGGGGCTGCCCGGTAAGATGCGGACATAGGTTCGGCATCATGTTTTATCAAATAACCAAATGGCTGTTGATGTTTTATTAGGCCTCCAGTGGGGCGATGAAGGCAAAGGAAAAATTGTTGACGTACTTAGTGCCGGATATGATTTGATTGCCCGCTTTCAGGGCGGCCCTAATGCCGGGCATACTTTAGAGTTTGACGGTAAAAAGTTTGTATTAAACACTATACCTTCAGGTATATTTTTCGAAAACACCATGAACCTGATTGGTAATGGTGTGGTGATAGACCCGATTACCTTGAAAAAGGAATTGGATAAACTGAAAGATGCCGGCCACGATTTACTGGCTAAAGGCAACTT
>CAXYKR010000027.1:0-14784 GCA_964277815.1 uncultured Mucilaginibacter sp.
CCGCACCGTATGCTTACAACCGTTTAGCTATTATGGTGCAAAAGGGTAACCCTAAAAAGGTGAAAGGATTGAAAGATCTGGGGCGTAATGATGTGCGTGTAAGCATGCCCAACCCGGAATGGGAAGGGATCGGCAAGCGTATCGAGGAAGCCTATGTGAAAGTGGGCGGTAAAACCTTAAAAAACACGATCATGGATACCAAGGTTAAAAACGGTAAAACCTTCTTGACCCAGATACACCATCGCCAAACACCAATGCGCATTATGTATCAACAAAGTGATGCTGCACCGGTATGGTTTACCGAAGCCTATTATCAAAAAATGATCGGCCACCCTACCGATATGGTAGAAATACCGGAAGGTGAAAATATTAGCGCGACTTATGTGGCCGGGCAATTAAAAACAGCACCACACGCACAGGCTGCGCAGGATTTTATGGATTTTTTGGTGAGCCCGACCGCAAAAGCCATCTATAAAAAATACGGGTTCATAACAAAATAACGACTAATAATTAAAGATATGTCACTGCACTTAGGGGATTTAGCTCCCAACTTTACCGCACAAACAACCATCGGCGAGATCGAATTTTACGAATACCTTGGCGACAGCTGGGGAGTATTATTCTCTCACCCGGCAGATTATACACCTGTTTGCACAACCGAACTCGGAAGAACGGCTTTATTAAAAAGCGAGTTTGATAAAAGAAATGTTAAGGCGCTGGCTTTAAGCATTGATCCGCTTGATAAGCACTTATCATGGATAAGCGATATCAATGAAACACAAAACTGTAACGTTGACTTCCCGCTGATCGCCGACGACGATCGAAAAGTTTCGGAATTATACGACATGATCCACCCGAATGCATCAGCGACAGCTACCGTCCGCTCACTTTTTATTATCGGGCCTGATAAGAAGATCAAATTAATGATTACCTACCCGGCATCAACCGGCCGCAACTTTAACGAGGTATTAAGGGTGATAGATTCGCTTCAGTTGACGGATGAATTTAGCGTGGCTACTCCCGCAAACTGGGAAGCAGGCGAGGATGTGATTATTGGCCTGGGTATTAAGACGGAAGACATTGAATCAAAATTCCCTCAAGGACATCGCACTGTGAAACCTTATTTACGTTATACGCCAGACCCAACAAAACAATAGACTGGTTCAATGTTTATAAGTATTCGTTTTATATTATGCTAAAACTCAGCTTTTTTATTTTGTTGATGTCAATTTTGGATGCAGCCAAAGCGCAACACCACGATATGTCTATGCCAATGCCTGCCTCAAAAAATGTTTATTTGCAAATGATGGATCAAATGATGGTGAGTATGGATAAGTCAGCACCGACCCACTCATCGGATAAAGATTTCCTGACAATGATGATCCCGCACCATCAGGGCGCAGTCGATATGGCGAACTATGAAATAGAGCACGGTAAAAACCGGGAGATGGTCCAGTTGGCCAAAAGTATCAGGGCTGAACAATTGGTGCAGATACAGCAAATGGAATTATTGCTGCGTAGTGCTAAAACATTCGTCAGCTCGGGCACAGCCCATCAACAGGCCAACCAAAAAATGATGATGGTAATGATGCAGCAGATGCCAAAGGAAAAAGTGCTAAGCAATGATGACAATGCTTTTGCCCGGGTAATGATCCCTCACCACCAAGCCGCTATTGACATGGCTAAAGTGGCACTGCAATACGGCACCAACAAAAATATAAAGCGCCTTGCCGAAAGTATGATCTCGGATGAGCAGATTGAAATTGATCAAATGAAGAAATTCAGTCATATCCCGTAAAACAAACACCTATGAAAAAATTAATGTTCCTATTCCTGGTATTGCCGCTGACCAAATTAAGCGCACAGGACCGCGTCTACACGGGTAACCAAATATCCAATACTGTGTCAGTGATAGATCCTAAAACGCAAACTTTTCTGGGCGATATCGTATTGGGAAAGCCACAGCCTGAGATATTAAGCCCGCTTTACAAGGGGCAGGCATTGGTACATGGATTAGGTTATACGCCTAAAAGACAATTACTGGCGGCCGTAGCAATTGGCTCAAATTCGGTTACTTTTATATCTACCCCCACTAACAAGGTGCTTAAGACGATCTATGTAGGTCGGTCTCCGCATGAGGCTACATTTAACCCATCTGGCTCGCAAGCCTGGATCTCGGTAAGAGGTGAAGCATATATCAGTGTGATCGACGCGGCAACGATGAAGGAAATTAAACAGGTGAAGGTGGCGGACGGCCCTGGCATGGTTTCTTTTACGCCAAATGGCAAATGGGCCTACGTTTGTTCAAGTTTCACCCCCCGACTGGATATTGTTAATACAGCTACCTATCAGGTAGTGAAAAGTATTCCGGTGGTTAGCCCTTTCTCGCCGAATATATTTTGCAGCCCCGATGGTAAATGGATCGCCTTGACACATAAAGATATCGGCAAGGTAACATTGATCAACACAGCCACTAACAAAATTGAAAAGGTATTCAATACCGGGCCTATTACCAATCACGTTACGTTTACTGTCACCAATAAGGTGCCCTTAATGCTTGTGACCGTTGGTGGCGAAAACACCCTGAAAATTTTTAATATTAACCAGGGCTTCATACTGGTAGATAGCATAGCTACCGGTTCATTGCCACATGGCGTTTGGCCTTCCGGCGATGGGAAATTTGCTTATGTCGGCCTGGAGAATGATGATCAGGTGCAGGTAGTGGACCTTCTAAAAATGGCTATTGTAAAAACGATCCCTATTGGCCAGTGCCCGCAAGCTTTACTTTATGCCGTTAACGCCGGTCCGGTAACACCGGTCACCACGGGATTGTCGCCCTTGAACGCAGCCAATAAAAGCCAGGTGATCAAGCTAAAAAGCACCGGCGTAATGATGCCTACCGGCATGTTGAATGTAAGAAGCGTGGGTCTAACTGATCTAGTACAGCAGGATTTCAAAAAACTGGAACCGAACACCGCTTACATTTTAGCCCTGACCAATTCTACCCAACAGCCTTACAACGCAGATTACGTCATCAATTCATTTAAAACAGATGATAAAGGGACTTTTAGCGGACAGTCAACGGGCATTGTTAAAAGTGTAGCCAAACCTATGGCGGATTACAAAATGGTGATATTGATCAAAGAAACTAATAAGGTTACGGTCATGACCGGTCAATAAATTAAATAACGATGAAAAAGATCATGATAAGTTTGGCATTGGTTGCCGCCATTTGCGGCAACTTATATGCTCAAAAAGACACTTTACATATTTACGGCCCAGGTGGCCCTTTATCAGCCATGCAGGATTGCGCTAAAGCATTCAGCGCTAAAACAGGAATTCCGGTAAAAGTGACCGGTGGCCCCGAGTCTAAGTGGCTTTCGCAAGCGCAGGCTAATGCCGATGTGATCTACGGCGGGGCGGAATATATGCTTACGCAGTTCATGCAAACCCATCCGGGAATGGTTGATGCTGCAACACGTGTAGAACTTTATAAAAGACGTGCAGCTATTTTAGTAAGGCCGGGTAATCCCAAACATATTATCGGTTTAAAAGACCTTGCCAAACCTGGCATTAAAATACTTGACGTAAATGGCGCAGGACAGTTGGGTTTATGGGAAGATATTGCGGGTAAGGAAAACCTGATCGGTGGGATACAGCGAAACATTGGCGGATCTTTTGCCAATACTGCGTTGGGTATTGAGGCTTGGAAGAAAGATCAAAGTTACGATGCTTGGATCACCTATGCCTCATGGCATGAGAATCTGAAAGATGTTACACAGGTTGTAGAACTGCCTTTGGCATCACGGCTATTTCGTGGTACGCCGGTAGCGCTGACATCCAATACCAAACACGCAGCGCAAGCCAAACAATTCATTCAATTCTTACAAAGTATCGATGGCCATGCGTTATTTAAAAAGTGGGGATGGGAATAAAGTTCACTGTTAAACTATAGCAAAAACAGATCGACAGAATCAGTCTGCTTTTGCTTTACATGTTTGAGCTGTTTTTCATAACTTTAGACTATCAACCATCTGTTTTAACAATGAAAATGACTTAGTTTTATGATTGATCTTTGCGACATAAATAAAGAAGATCATGAAAACTATTCAACGTTACGTCCATTATGAATTTGATGACCAAGCAATAATAATTGGCAACAAGGTTATAAATATAGCTGTATCAGTCATCGCCTTGGCAGCAGCTACTTTCCCATTTTTGTTGTTATTTTACCGACTTAGTTAATAACCCTTTATCAATATGTTCGATTTCCGCTTACAGGTTTTTCATACAGTGGCCAAGCGGCTGAACTTTACCAAGGCGTCCACGGAACTTTTTATTAGCCAGCCTGCTGTGACCAAGCATATTAAAGAGCTGGAAGAACAGTTTAAAACCACGCTGATAGAGCGTAGCGGGAATAAAAAAATATCGCTCACACCTGCTGGCGAAATGTTGCTGGCTTATGCGGATAGACTGGCCGCTGTTTACAACGAGCTGGACTTTGATATGAACCTACTGATCAAAAAACATTCGGGTACGTTGCGTATCGGTGGCAGTAATACTGTTGCGCAGTACGTGATTCCCCCGGTATTAGCCCGGTTCCACGAAAAGTTTAAAGATGTACAAGTGAACCTGGTGCCAGGTAATACGGAGCAGGTTGAGCAGGCCTTACTGAATAAAGAGATCGACTTGGGCATTGTAGAGGGCATCCTCCGTAATCCGCAGTTGAGCTACCAAGAATTTTTGAGTGATGAACTGGTGCTGATCTGTAGTGCCTCGAATACTTTTAAAAAAGACAGCATTAAACCGGAGGAATTAATAGAACTGCCTTTATTGCTCCGTGAACCCGGTTCGGGAACGTTAGACGTTATTGCTCACGCTTTAAAGCCTTTCAATATCAAATTATCAGATCTGAAGATAGAAATGCAGTTAGGCGGCACGGAAAGTATAAAGTCTTATTTGCTACACAGCAAATGTTTTGCATTTGTATCGGTGCAGTCGATCTTGAAAGAGTTGAAGTATAACGAATGCCGGATCATCGACATTAAAGACCTGACTATTGAGCGGCCATTTTATTTTATCCTGCCACACGGTCAACCTTCATCATTAGCAGAAATATTTATGCGATTCGCTAAAAGCTATAAGAGCCTATAAGCATCTGATATGACTGAAAAGAAGAAAAAAGTCATTATCATGTTTATTGCCGAAGCACCTGGCTCTACCAACAACCATTTTTATTTAAAAAACACCAATTTATTCCGGGCAATGCGCGCGGCCTTTGAACAGGCTTTTGGTAAATTTAGTTCTGCTGACGATTTTCTTGATTTTTTTAACAAGTCCGGCAGCGTCCTGGATCATCTATATCCTCTGGGTAAAGAAACATCAGTTAACTTAACGCCTTATGCTGCCGAACAGTTAGCAGATCGTATGCGTTTGATTCAACCTAAACACGTTATCATTTTAATGAAGCGAATTGCTCCTGATGTCAGGAAAGCAGCTATCGATGCCGGTGTCTCTCCATCTGAAATTCTGACCACCGCATATCCCGCAGGAAGTGAAAAGAACAGGCAATTTTATTCACGATATATCAACATGGTTAAGACACATACTCGATAATTTTTAGTTATCGTTATGTCTGATTACAATCATAGATCTTTTTCTCGGCAATAAGATTTGATAGCTTGGTTGAGCTGGAAACTTTCCCATCATTTGAGGGTTTATTTATCATATTCAAATGGTATGAAAATTTCTAAATATATCCACTCTTGCGTACTATTAGAAAAAGACGGTTTTCGGTTATTATTTGATCCCGGTAAGTTTACCTTTGCCGAGAACTTGGTAAACGTTGAGCAGTTTAACAAGGTCAATGCTGTCATCATTACCCATGACCATCCAGACCACCTGGACGTAGAAAAGTTGAAAGCCATTATTAAGTTAAGTGGCGCAACGATCTACACCAATAAAGAAGTTGCTGAGGGACTAAAAGGGTCTGATCTTTTTTGTGAGTTGGTTGAGCCGGGAAAATTCGATATCGGTCCTTTTGCTTTGCAGGCGATCAATGTAAAACATGAGAATATTCTTGATAGTCCACTGCCTGATATGCAAGCCTACTTGATCGATGGCAGGATCTTAAATCCTGCGGATTCTTTTGGCACTTATGATGATGAATTTCAACAGCCTGAATTATTAATTCTGCCTGTCATGGCTCCGTTCACGACAGAGATAGCGGTAGCGGATTTTGCAGATCGTATTAAACCCAAGGCCGTACTACCAGTGCACGATGGCTACGCCAAGGATTTCTTTTTAAAACAACGCTACGAGACCTACAGTAAGCACTTTGAAAAACAGGGGATCATATTTCATCAAGCAATGCAACCGGGTTTTAGCATTAGCATTTGAAGAAGCAGTATTCGTTAATAAGCAGCAAGCCTGCTAAATTTACCGCATGATACAGTTCGGGCCAGCATTGCAATCAGCGTTAGAAGAAAACAGCCAGCGTAAGCAGTTACCGGCCGGTACGGTGCTGATGTCGTCCAATAGTTATGTGCGATCATTGCCGGTGCTTTTATCCGGCAGTATGCGGGTTATGCGGCAGGATGAAGACGGCCGCGAGATACTTTTATATTATATCAAACCCGGCGAAAGCTGTATCATGTCATTCCTGGCCGGGATACATGAGGATACCTCGAAAGTACGCCTGGAGGTAGAAGAAGATGCCCACGTCTTGATGCTGCCCATTACCAAAGCCAGCGAATGGGTAAAAAGCTATCCCGAATGGGCCGACTTTATTTTTAAACTTTATCACCAGCGTTTCGAAGAATTGCTTACTGTGATCAATGAGGTTGCCTTTCAAAAACTGGATGACCGTATTGTAGAACTGCTCAAGAAGAAAGCCGCAGTATTCAATTCCCATGAGTTTCAGATCACTCACCAGCAACTGGCAGAAGAGCTGGGTACTACCCGCGAAGTCATATCACGCCTTTTGAAGCAAATGGAAAAGAAGGAGATGATCACCCTTTCCCGCAATAAGATCACTTTAAATTTCCCTGTGTAATATAAGTCACCAATTGCCTAGCTGAAAGCAGATAGCTTTGTTCCATTAATCATCAGGTTTTGGAAATAGCAGGTTACGCAGCTTCGGTTTTAATTGGTTTATCCCTTGGTTTAATAGGCGGCGGTGGCTCTATTCTCACTGTACCTATTCTCGTTTATTTTTTTGCTATCGATCCGGTGTTAGCGACCACTTATTCTTTATTTGTAGTTGGACTAACCAGTACCGCAGGCGCGGCCAGTTATTACCTAAAGGGCAATGTGGATGTTAAGATCGCGTTGATCTTCGGTTTACCATCCTTGGCCGCCGTATTTACCATGCGGAGATGGATAATGCCGGTAATACCAATTCACTTATTTACGCTTGGACACTGGGCTGTTACCAAAAGCATGTTACTGATGCTGGTTTTTGCCGCTCTGATGCTGGCAGCATCCCTTTCTATGATCCGGAATAAAAAGGAAGATCGTGGTAGTTCCCAAGAGCTTAGTTATCCAAGATTAATTTTGCAGGCCATAGCTGTTGGCCTCATCACTGGTTTTGTAGGCGTTGGCGGTGGTTTTCTTATTATTCCCTCACTGGTTTTGTTCGCAGGTTTGCCAATGAAAAAGGCGGTGGGCACTTCACTTATAGTAATGACCATAAGCTCGCTGCTGGGTGTATTGGGTGATATCACCGGGCATGTAGTAATAAATTATGCGTTTTTAGCCGTCTTTTCGGGTTTTGCCATTGCCGGTATCATCCTCGGCAGTTACCTCACGCGGTTCATCAGCGATACTCGCCTGAAGCCTGCCTTTGGCTGGTTTGTATTGGCTATGGGTATCTTTGTTTTAATAAGCACTTTAACTAACTCACATGGACATCATTAAACAACCGTGGCCCTGGTATGTAGCCGGGCCGTTGATAGGCCTAATCGTGCCGGCACTATTAATATTAGGTAACAAAACATTCGGTATCTCATCTACTTTGCGGCAGATATGCGCGGCTTGTATCCCGGCAAATATTTCCTTTTTTAAATACGACTGGAAGAAGGACACATGGAATTTGTTTTTTATTGCAGGCATCGTTATAGGCGGATTCATCGCCGCGCATTTATTGTCCGATCCCGGACCGGTGGGCATCAATCCTAAAACCATTGTTGCCTTGCAGCAGCAGGGCATTAAAGATTTCAGCGGTTTACTGCCACAGGATATTTTTAGTTTCAAGGCGCTAACCACTTTAAAAGGGTTTGTGTTTATTGTAATCGGCGGTTTCCTGGTTGGCTTTGGTACGCGCTATGCCGGTGGCTGTACTTCAGGTCATGCCATTATGGGTGTTTCCTCTTTACAATGGCCTTCCCTGGTAGCTACCTGCTGCTTTATGATCGGCGGCTTCGTCATGACCTGGTTGATCTTACCTTATTTATTACAGCTATGAAGAATCTGAAGTTTTTACTGGTAGGGATGTGTTTCGGTATCATCCTGATCAAATCCGAGGTGATCTCCTGGTTCCGGATACAGGAAATGTTCCGACTACAATCCTTTCATATGTATGGGATCATCGGTAGCGCCATTGTAGTGGCCATGATCGCTATAGTATTGATCAAACGCTTTAACATTAAAACAATCCATCAGGAGCCTATTGTTATCCCGGACAAGAAATTTAACTGGGGATATGTTTATGGCGGGTTGATTTTCGGTTTAGGCTGGGCACTTACCGGCGCATGCCCCGGCCCGTTGTTCGCACAGATCGGTAGTGGTATTTTAGTTACAACAGTAACGCTGCTGAGTGCCATAGCAGGCACCTGGGTTTATGGTTTATTACGTGAAAAACTCCCTCATTGATATGAAGATCGAACAATTTGAAGATAAAGGCCTTTCGCATTATTCTTATGCGATATTAAGCGAATGTGAAAACAAGATCGTGCTGATTGACCCATCAAGGGATATTACGCCATACCTGTCTTACGCCAAAGCGCACAAAGCCACCATTATCGGTGTGATCGAAACCCACCCGCACGCCGATTTTGTGAGCGGGCACCTGGAATTGCAACAAGTTACCGAAGCGGTCATTTATTGCTCCAAGCTATTAGGCGCTGAATATACCCATCAAACGTTTGACGATGGTGATGAGATCGCATTTGGTATAATAAAATTGAAAGCCTTAAACACGCCGGGTCATTCGCCGGATAGCATCAGCATTGTTTTGGAGCATAATGGTCAGGACAAAGCCGTATTTACCGGCGATACGCTGTTCATTGGTGATTGCGGTAGGCCTGATCTGCGTGAGCAGGCCGGAAACCTCACTGCGAGGCGTGAGGAATTAGCCCAACAAATGTATCATTCACTGCGCGACAAATTGTTGGTGTTGGACGATGCGGTTTGGGTTTACCCGGCACATGGCGCAGGTACCTTATGCGGTAAAGCGCTAAGCGATGATAATCGCAGCACTATCGGCGCAGAAAGAGCGGGCAACTGGTCGTTACAGGAAATGAGCGAAACTGAATTTGTGCAGACCTTGCTGGAAGAGCAGCCATTCATACCAAAATACTTTGCATATGATGTTGCCTTGAATAAGCATGGCGCACCACCATTACAACCAGCATTAGCTGGCGTTCCGGCCAAAAAACCAGTCGAGCTGAACAGCGAAATGTTTATTATCGACGCCCGCCCTGAACAGGAATTTAAAAAAGGGCATTTGCCGGGATCGATCAATATTCAGAATGGCGGCAAATTTGAGACTTGGCTGGGCAGCATCATCGCACCCAAAGAAGCTTTTTATTTAGTAGCTGAAAACGAGGAGAAACTAAAGCAAGTAATCGGTAAAGCCGCTAAAATCGGCTACGAAGCTTTTTTAGAAGCCGCATTTGTGATTGACGGAGGCCACGAACAAATGGCAGAACTGAACTTTGCTCATTTTGCTGTGCACCCGGAGCAATACACGATAGTCGATATCCGAAACGAAGCTGAAGTAAAAGCGCAGCCGGTTTTCCGGAATGCTCTTCCTATTCCACTATATGAACTGCGTGAGCGTTTAGCGGAAATTCCTTTCAGTAAACCTATTGTGGTGCATTGCGCCGGAGGCTACCGCAGTGCTGCCGGCAGCAGTATTGTTGCCAACGCATTTGATTCGAAAACCAACGTGTTCGATCTTAGAGAAGCGATCAAAAAGTTTATATCTTAACAATGGCTGATAAAAAAGAACACTGGGAAAACGTTTATGCACAAAAAAAGCTGGCCGAAGTAAGCTGGTACGAGCCAATACCAGAAACCTCGTTAACGATCATTAACAGCTTAAATCTTCCAAAAGATGCAGCGATCATTGACATTGGGGGTGGTGACAGCTTAATGGCGGATCATCTGCTGGCATCGGGTTACACGAATATTACCGTATTGGATATTTCTGCCAAGGCTATTGACAGGGCGAAGTTTCGGTTGGGTGATCAGGCTAATGAAATTAAATGGATCGTAAGTGATGTGCTGGATATGGAAATTGACGATCAATACGACCTTTGGCATGACCGGGCAGCATTTCATTTTTTGACCAATACAGCAGATCAAAGCAAATACGCTGAAGTGGCAGCTAAACATCTGCCCAATAAAGGATGGCTCATCATCGGGACTTTTGGTTTAAATGGCCCAGAAAGGTGCAGCGGATTAGCTGTTGAATGCCATTCCCCTGCTTCGTTGTCGAATATTTTCCAGGAGCAGTTTCAATTAACTGGCAGTATGGAACATATTCATCATACACCTTTTGATACTGACCAGGTATTTAATTACAGTTGGTTTCAAATACTACCATAACCTGTGGTTATCGTTCATCGCCTTTTATGATAAAAATCATTACTAAATAAGGCGGAATTTTGGGGTATCAAAAATAAAGTATCATGAATACCCAACATCAGTTAACCCAGCCCCATACATTTCTTCACCTGAACGAAAACACCCGTAAGGTTATTTTTATACTTTGCGTCTCCGTATGCCTAACACCATTCGTAAGCCCGGCCATCGCGCTGTTATTAGGTTTGGCGGTCGCACAATTATCCGGTCACCCGTACCTGCACTTAAATCATAAAGCGACTCACTTATTGCTGCAAGTTTCGGTGGTAGGGCTGGGTTTTGGCATGAATGTACACAGCGCCATGCAAGCCGGAAAAGAAGGCGTATTGTTTACCATCGCGTCTATCAGCAGTACATTATTATTCGGCTTTTTGATCGGCAAGTGGCTAAAAATTGAAAAGAAAACCTCGTATCTGATCTCCAACGGTACCGCTATTTGTGGCGGCAGCGCCATTGCCGCCATCTCTCCGGTGATCAAGGCCGAAGAAAAACAGATCTCAGTCGCTTTAGGCTGCGTATTTATCCTGAACTCTGTTGCACTATTTGTGTTCCCGGTCGTCGGGCATTATTTCAACTTATCGCAAACCCAGTTCGGTTTATGGTGCGCCATTGCCATTCATGACACGAGTTCAGTTGTGGGCGCTGCCAGCAAATACGGCGCACATGCCTTAGAGGTAGCGACTACAGTGAAATTGGCCAGGGCGTTGTGGATCGTACCAATCGCTTTCTTTTCAACGTTCCTGTTCAAAAACAATTCTAAAAAGGTAGCTATTCCTTATTTCATCGGGTTATTCATCCTGGCTATGATCGCCAATACTTATATGCCGGTTGTAAAACTAATCAGCCCCTACATGGTAATGATCGCTAAAGCTGGACTTACTTTGACTCTGTTCCTGATCGGCGCAGGTTTATCACGCCAGGTACTCGCTTCGGTTGGGCTCAAACCTTTGCTACAGGGCGTGGCCTTATGGATACTGATCTCGGTGAGCGCTTTATACGCTATTATGCACTTAGCATAATTTCATAAAATAATCGCATAATCCCGTAAATAGCTTGATAGCTTGACAAGCTATTTTGCATTTAACCATTTCGGGTAAGTTTTACCGCTATGGATTAGTCTCGGTCTTAATGACTTGTAGAGAACCAATAAATAGAAAGTAAAAAACTGCTGGCCTGCAAAAAAGTATTTAAATCATCGGCCGAAATCAGAGAAGCAAAACTAGCGACCGAGGCATTAAATGAAGGTTATAACGGGGAATTGCCAGATCTCAAACAAAGGCGGGCATTTAGGCTTTTATGATTGATAAATGATGCATATAATCACACAGATTCTTACCGAATTTTTCCTCATGTTGTGAGACATTGCCTGGGGGCTGTTGTTCGGCTTCCTGCTATCCGCAGTTATCCGGGCTTTTATCTCAACAGAAACTATTTCGTCGCGGTTGGGTAAAGACACGGCGGGGGCCGTCGGGCTTTCTACATTTTTCGGAGCAATATCTTCGTCTTGCTCTTACCCGGCAGCCTCCATGGCCCGTACATTCCTCGTCAAAGGGGCTACCTGGGCAAATGCTGTGTCGTTTATGATCTTGAGCACTAATCTTGTTTTTGAAATATTAATTGTGATCGTTACGCTGTTGGGCTGGCCATTTTTTGGCGGTGAAGTGATCGGCGGTTTGTTATTGATCCAGATATCAGCCTTGCTGATCAAGCTCTTTTTTTCAAAGTCTCTGAGTGAAGTCGCAGATACATCACATCATAACGATGATCATGCTCACCATCACGGGCACGACCATTCAAATCAAAAGTTAAGTTTTCTTGATAAAATTAAAGCAGCCACAGGCCATTTTTATATGGATGTAATGATGGTTGGTAAAGATATTATCATAGGTGTGGCGCTCTCTGCTGTGTTAATGGTTTTGGTACCCGAAAGTTTTTGGAAAAGCCTTTTTCTCACCGGACAAAGCCATTTGCCGCATTTGTTGGTCTTAGCACATACCTGGTGTTAAACCAGGTTGCACCTTTCAAAGTGATCCTTTATTATTTTATTTATAACATGATCCGTTCTTTAAGCATATTTAAAGGTACATACAGGTGTTAAATCTTTTTCATTTTGCGTATGGCCACTTACTGGTTATGGTGTGATTTATCCTGATACAAAAGCAGTTTCCACCTCATTTTTCAATATTGGTTCTGTTGCTGATAATGACATACTTAAGAAGTCCTTTTTAAATCTCGGCACTGATTCACGTTCTTTAATCTGTTTTAATTTTCCTGATTTAAGGAATAAGGTAATGTTCTCCCGTCTATTGCTGATCAAGCCTAAACTATTACGGTCTTCTTAAAATCCATCATAACAATTGGATCACATCATTCATTGCTAGATCATAGCCAGCCAATACCGTAAAAAAAAATAGAAACAACACTGATTGATCTCCAAATTATGTATTTTTGATAAGTCAATAAAGTGGGCACCTAACTAAGCACCTGAAGATTGGCTTTCTTTATAAATAGCTGATAATAAGCACATTTTAGAAATAGGTTCGAGCCCAGGTGGGCGCACTGAAAAAGCCGCTTTACAGTTGTAAAGTGGCTTTTTTGCTTAAGCAGATTGATGCTTTTTTTAGTTCATCTGCCTATGATTTAGAAAAGTCTTTTGAAGCCCTATTTTTTATTTGATATTACCAGACGCATATGTAGACTACCCCAATAGCGGGCCAATTAAAAGTAGAATTTCTAGCCGCAACGAAGCGAGGCGATTGATAGAGATTTTATAATTTTAATTGAGCTTAGATGAAAAAGACAAATTTCACAGAAACACAGATCGTAAAAGCGATCAAAGAACACGAGAATGGCAGAGATGCCCTGGACATCTGCAGGGAGTTAGGCGTAAGTAAAGCAGCCTTTTATAAGTGGCGCCAGCGTTATGGAGGCTTGGAGGTGAGCGAACTAAAACGCATGAAGGAACTGGAAGATGAGAATAGTAGGCTCAAAAAGATGTTTGCTGACCTTAGCCTGGTACATGACGCTTTAAAAGATGCTGTAGCAAAAAAGCTTTAGGGCCTGACGAAAAGAAAGCACTGGTAGAGTTTATGATTGTAGAGTATGGTATCAGCCAGCGTCAGGCCTGTAAGGCAGCAGGTGTAGCTCGCACGTCTATGCAATATCAAAAGAAGATCAAGAAAGACGAACTTGTTATAGAGCAGCTCAGGATATTAACGGAGAAGCATCCTGCCATTGGTTTCTGGCAAAGCTATCACCGGCTCAGAAGGCAGGGCTTTGTTTGGAATCACAAACGGGTTTACAGAGTATATACCGCTATGAAACTGAACATCAGGCGCAGACATAAAAAGCGGTTGCCGGCAAGGGTAAAGCAAGCGTTGTTTGTACCAGGCAGTATCAACCAGGTTTGGTCAGTAGACTTTATGAGTGACAGCCTGTGGGATGGTAGAAAGTTTCGGTTGCTGAATGTGGTGGATGATTACAACCGGGAAGTGCTGGCCATTGAAACAGACTTATCCTTGCCGACATTGAGATTACTTAGGGTACTGGAACAACTCAAAGAGCATCGTGGTTTGCCACAAATGATCCGAGTGGATAACGGGCCGGAGTTCATCTCGCACAGACTGGATATGTGGTGCAAGGAAAACAAGATAACATTAGTGTTCATTCAGCCGGGCAAGCCGATGCAGAATGCTTATGTCGAACGGTGCAACGGTAATATCCGAAGGGAACTGCTAAATGCTTATGTATTTAAGACGCTGGATGAGGTCAGGGAAAAGGCAGAGGAATGGATGGTAGATTACAACTATCACCGGCCTCATCATGCCTTAAAATTTCGTACACCAATCGATTTGTTAGAAGAGCTTTTAACGTAGAAAATTCTACTTTTGATTGGCCCTAAAAGCAGGGAAGCTTACA
>CAXYKR010000028.1:0-3325 GCA_964277815.1 uncultured Mucilaginibacter sp.
TAAAGGCGCCATTTCGTTTCTGGCTTCGCATACCTGCGTGGATGGCGTGCTGCTGTTCGACCGCGACATGACCTCCAAAGGCTTTGGCGTGGTGCTGAAAAGCCGGCGGATGCCCCGCAAAATTTACGTGAGCAACACGGCCACGGCGGCCCCCAAATCGCTCAAGGCCGCCGACCCCATGCACTTCGGCACCCGCCACCGCTCCATGATTGCCTACTGCTGGAACCACCCCGAAGCCCTGGGCCTGGTGGTATCGCAAGACGGCGACATCCGCGCCTTCCACCGCGTTGACGAAAAACTCATCATGTGGGAAAACATCAAAACCCAGCAGTTTCTAAAAAGCCGTAAAATCAAAAGGAGTGGCAGTTAATAAGTTATTGTGTTATTGAGTTATTGTGTGTAGATGGGAGCCAAGGAGTGAGTGAGTGAGTGAGTGAGTGAGTGGAAGCCAATGAGCGAATGATAGATTGAGTGAATGAGTGAATGGAACCCAATGAGTGTATGAGCGAATATAACCCACCTCGTCTTTGCGAGGAACGAAGCAATCTCTTTAAGCTGAGCCACTGTTTAGGTTTGTCGCGTTTATTGGTTGAGCATTGACCTACCCAACGGCGAACCCGTCCTAAAGAGATTGCTTCGTATCCTCGCAATGACGCGTTTAGGAAAGGTAAGATTTAAGAAGCAAGAGCCAAGAATTCAATCATTCAAAACTCACTTATTCGCTCATGCGAAAAAAGCGCAGAGGCCCGCTGTTGCGCCCGGGCCAGCGAGGGCCTTGCGGGCGGACAGGTGATCGCAACAGCTAGGCGGTTATTCACAAGTTGTTTGTTTTTTAGGTGTTCATGAGATCGCTGCGCTAAGTCTTGCTTCTTTTGAGGCTATGTCAAAAGAAGTAGCCCCGCCGGCAATGAGGCGACGAAGTAAGTTACTGACCACAAGCTTCATTTCAAAACGCACCACTCTTTGTTAAATTGAACCTATCAATCGGCAAACCTAAACGCTGTCTCAGCTTATAGAAATAGTTTCATACCTTTCCACAAGTTGGGGAATGCGATCTTACTATATAAGGTCAACGTAAGAGCAACCAATCATCATCTATGAACCGCCAGGAATTAACTCAATAACCTAATAACTTACTAACCAACAACTACCGCTTCCTCCTCAACGTACCCACCGACTCATAATGGCAGCCCTTAAAGCGGGCGACCGATGCGTCGGCAATAGCTACCCGCAGGCGGTTGGGGCGGGGCTCTTCGATGCCTATCGAAATCCAGTTGCCGTTTTTATCATAAAGGTATTCGCGGGCGGGATAGGGTTCGTCTTCAGCTTGCTCGTCTTCGTACATTTCGGGGTCCTGGTTGGGGTAGGGGCAACGGGCGGTGTCGGCAAAGTGGCATGTGTTGCCGGTTTCGCGGTGGGTGGTCTGCAGTACAAAACTTATACGATGAGCGGGCAAGGGTTTGATGTACACCCGCTGCACCAGCGTATCGTTACGGTACTCGTACAACTGCATGCCCTTAACGTTTGGTGAAGGTGATGGCGGTTTTTTGGCGGCGTTTTGCGGTGAAGGTGGCTTTACAGCAGTGGTTGGAGTTACTACTGCTGACTGCTTTTTAGGCGAGTTGCCCATGCAACCGGCCGCTGCACAAATGATGAGGAGTAGGTATAGACTAACTTTCATGCTGTAATATAGGCAATGTTTTGCCCGCCAAAAAAATGCTAAGTATTTACCTAAAATTAGGTTTATATATAACTGTGTATTTTATTGTTTAATAATTAAGTATGATTGTTAATATAAAGTTTTAATTTATATTGAGGTTTACATTAAAAATCGGAAGTCATGCAAAGCTTTCGCCCAAAAACTACATCTTTAAGGCAAAGCAACTACATCAAGTACATCTACCTATGGGCAGAGAAACCTATACCTTCACACTCAATCACCAAAAACTGTCGACTACCCTGGCCGATAAGCTGGAGGCAGAGTTGAATGGCGACCGGTTGCCCTTTGGTAAATATGTAGAAGAAGAAGATTCGAAATTAAACGACTATCATCGCGAGATGTATAACCGTACCAAGCCCTTAACCGCCGACGAAATTATTCACGTTCTGCGGACGGAGCCCAAACGGGCCGATATTTTACATTTAAGTATACCCTTCAGTTGGTTATGGGATTTTTATCATCTTGGTGATACCGGAGATGATGTAGAAACGTGGCTGAACTATGGCTATGAGATTATTTATGAGCTTGGGCAAAAAGATAAATGCTGGGTTTACGTATGCCAATTGGGTAGTTACAACTTTTGTAACGGTATAAATTTTGGCAACGAAAATTACAGTTGTTACGATGGTGATTATCATCTGTATGAAAGTTCGGTCTACAATGACGCCATCAAATATCTACTGATACTATTACGCAAGCTTTGGCAAGACGGGCCTGATAGTAGATACATGAGCCAATATGATCCGCAAAAGTTAGCCCTGGCCACTGATGACATTAAAGATGATAAACTTGAACAGCAAGCCAGTCAGGAACTGAAGAAATTAAGGGAGCGAAACCCGGAAAAAGATTCATGGGAGTATAAGGTACCGGAGACCATGTTCCCGCAAATTAAAGAGGTGCAACAAACTTTGCAGACTTACGAAGGAAAAATATTTATCTGGGATAATATTTGATGAGTAGAGCCGATATTACCCGAGCAAAATCACATCTTGAATAACTTAAACAATCATGGGAAGAGAAACCTATACCTTCACACTCAATCATCAAAAACTATCAACCACGCTGGCAGATAAGCTTGAGGCGGAACTGCATGGTGACAGGTTGCCGTTTGATAATTACGTGGCAAAGGTGGAGTCGGAGTTAGACGACTATCATCGCGAGATGTACAACCGCAATCAACCTTTAACTGCCGACGAAATTATTCGCGTTTTGCGAACTGAACCTGAAGGAGCTGATGTTTTGCAGTTAAATGCACCATTTGACTGGCTTCGGGATTTTTATGAAATAGGAACCAATGGAGGCCATGAGCAAATATGGTTTGACTATGGTTTTGAGATGGTTTATGAAGTCGATAATAAATACGAATGCTGGGTTTACATGAACCAATTAAGTAATTTCGAAAGCTATAACGGTTTAGAAGATGATTTTGAAAAGCACAGTTTTTATTCATCAGACGATACCGGCAATTTTCATATCTACGAAAACTCTACCTACAAAGATGCAATAAGATACATGCTGATAATTTTACGCAAGCTTTGGCAAGACGGGCCAAACAGCGAGTATATGAGCAGATATACGCCTCAGGAATTAGCATTAGCAACCGAC